>JANOKR010000206.1:0-4048 GCA_031419315.1 Betaproteobacteria bacterium | reverse complement strand
AGCGGCGTCACGCTGACCTCGTTGCCACCGCGCTCGAAAAGTTTGACGTCGAGCTCCTCTTCGAGCTTCTTGATCGCCACGCTGAGGGTCGGCTGCGAGACAAAACAGGCGTCTGCGGCGCGGCCAAAATGGCGCTCGCGGGCGACGGCGACGATGTAGCGCAGTTCGGTCAGGGTCATGCCCTGATTTTCACCGAGCGGCGGCGCTGGCGGGCGGCGCTTCGCTATGCTCGCGCCTGCCATTCCCGCAAGGCCTCGTCGCCGACCGCCATGACCCCTGACCACCGCCCTGCCCAACGAACCGTCGCGCGAGGCCTGCTGGCCGCGGCCATCGTGCTGGCCGCGGCACTGCCGCCGTCGGCGCTGGCGCAACAGCCCGGCGGCGCCGCGCCGGCCGCTGACCTGGTGCGGGCGGCGATGGTCGCGCCGCTGGACGCGGCGCGCACGCTGGTCGGCCAAGGCAAGGCACAAGAGGCGATGGCCAAGCTGGCCGAGGCCGAGGCAATGGGCGCCTTAAGCCCCTACGAAACGATGATCGTGCAGCGCAACCGCGCGGTGGCGGCGCAGGCGTTGGGGGATACGGCGTTGATGAACAGTTCGATCGAAGCCGCGCTGGCCACCGGCAAGGTCGAAGCCGCCGACGAGCTGGCCTTGATCGAGTCGCTGGTCGGCAACGCAGGGCGCGCCCGCGACCATGCCCGCGTGCTGCGCTGGTCGCAGCGCTACATCGACCTCAAGGGCCCCAACGATGTCGTGCGCCAGGTGCGCATCTCGTCGCTCATCGGCAGTGGCGACGAACGTGGCGGGCTGGCCGCGCTGACCGAGCGTGCCCTGGCCGACACCGCCGTTGGCCGCCCGGCAACCGAGCCGACGCTGCGCAGCATGCTGTATCTGCAACGGCGCCTGAACGACGCCGCCGCCGGCCCGACGCTGGAGCAACTCGCGCAGCGTTTCCCGCGCCCGGAATATTGGCTCGACCTCATCGCACCGGCGACACGCCGGCTCGCCGACAACGACCGCGCCGTCGCCGAGCTGTACCGGCTGCTGCGCGCGGTGGGGGCGCTGAACAGCGCCGAGATGCACGAAGCGCTGGCGCAAATGGCGATCCGCGCCGGCCAGCCGGTCGAAGCGCAGACCATCGTCGATGAAGGGTATGCCGCCGGCCTGCTCGGCAGCGGCGCCAAGGCCGCTGAGCACCAGAAACTGCGCGAGCAGGCGCGCAAGCAGGCCGCTGCCGATATCGCCGACCGCGCCGCCGCCGAGACCGCTGCGCGCCGCGCCGCTGACGGCTCGGCGATGGTCGATCTGGGCTGGTCGATGATCACCGGCCAGCCGCGCACCGGCGCCGCGCCCGAGCTCACCGAACGCGGCCTGGCGCTGATCGAACAGGGGCTGGCCAAGGGTGGTGTCAAGCGGCCGGCCGAAGCCCGTTTGCACCTCGGCGTGGCGCAGCTTTTGGCCGGGCGCAAAGACGCGGCAAAGTTGACCCTGAGCGCTTTGGTGGGCACATCCGGCGCCGAAGCGCTGGCCGAGCCGACACGACTGTGGGCCCTGTGGGCCGGCGCTGCGGCGCCGCTGCCGCCCTACAAGCCGTGATTTCCAAACCCTGGCGGGCTCAAGCCTTCAGGAATTCGGCCTTCGCCCCGAGCCAGCGCGCAACCTGCGCGCGCGCCACTTCGGGGTGATCCTGGAGCAGCTTGGGAGCGACGCGACGCGCATGTTGCAGCAACGCGTTGTCTTCGTTGAGATCGGCAAAACGCAGCAACGCGTCACCACTCTGGCGCGCGCCCATGAACTCGCCGGGGCCGCGGATCTCCAAGTCGCGGCGCGCGATCTCGAAGCCGTCGTTGGTCTCGGCCATGGCTTTCAAACGCGCCTTGCCGGTCTGTGACAGCGGCGCGGTATAGAGCAGCACACACACGCTGGCCGCAGCACCCCGGCCGACACGGCCGCGCAGCTGATGCAGCTGCGACAGACCAAAACGCTCGGCATGTTCGATCACCATCAGGCTGGCGTTGGCCACGTCCACACCGACTTCGATGACCGTCGTCGAGACCAGCAGTGCCATCTGCCCGCCAGTAAAGAGCGACATCACGGCGGCTTTTTCAGCGGCCGGCATGCGCCCGTGCAGCAGGCCGACCATGTGGCCGGGCAGTGCGGCACTCAACAGCGCATGGGTCTGCGTCGCATCCGCCAAATCCAGCGTTTCGCTCTCTTCGATCAGCGGGCAAACCCAATACACCTGACGACCTTGCGCGACCTCGTCGTGGATGCGGCGGATGACATCGTCGCGCCGGTTGTCGGCAAAAATCTTGGTCAGCACCGGCGTGCGCCCGGGCGGCAGCTCGTCGATCGTGCTCACATCGAGGTCGGCGACATAGCTCATCGCCAGCGTGCGCGGGATCGGCGTCGCGCTCATCATCAGCAGGTGCGGCTCGAGTTGCTGGGCGTCAAGCTTGGCGCCGTCATCGGAATGCGCACCAAGCTTGGCGCGCAGGGCCAGACGCTGCGCCACGCCAAAGCGATGTTGCTCGTCGACCACCGCCAGCCCGAGCCTGGCAAAGACCACGTCCTTCTGGATCACCGCATGCGTGCCGACGACGAGCATCGCTGCGCCCGACGCCACCTGCTCGACCATCTGCTTGCGGCCACGGCCCTTGCGGCTGCCGGTGAGCCAGGCCACGGTGATGCCCAGCGGCGCGAGCCACTGCACGAGTTTGCGGAAATGCTGCTCGGCGAGGATCTCGGTCGGCGCCATCAGCGCACATTGCCAGCCGGCGTCGATGGCGCGGGTGGCGGCGAGCGCGGCAACGACGGTTTTGCCCGAACCGACATCACCTTGCAGCAGCCGGTTCATCGGATGGTCGAGCGCAAGATCGGCATCGATCTCGCGGCCCACCCGCTGTTGCGCGGCGGTGAGCTGGAAGGGCAGCGTCGCAAGAAGGCGCCGGTGCAGGTCGGGTGCGGGGCTGCCTGAAGTGTCGACGTCCGCGGCGGCACCGCCGACGCCGCCGGCAGCGCCAACAGCGATGCTCGTGTTGACACCTCCAAGCACCGGTGCGCGCAGCAACGAGCGTTCATGCTGGGCTTGCGCCTGCGCGAGTTGCTGCGCCAGCAGCTCTTCAAATTTCAGCCGCTGCCAGGCCGGATGTGAACGGTCTTCGAGGGTCGCCATCGAGACATCCGGCGGCGGCTGGTGCAGCAGCCGCACGGCATCCTTCAACGCCGGCAGGCCGGCCGGCAGCACGGCGGCGGGCAGCAGTTCGTCGACCAGCGTGCGCGCCAGTGCGGCGGCGATCACCTTGCGCAGATAGGCCTGCGGCAGCATCGCGCTGGTCGGGTAGACGGGGGTCAGCGCTGACGGCAGCGGCGCGCCTTCGACCACCGCCTTGACCGCCGGATGCACCATCTCGCGGCCGAGGAAACCGACCCTGACTTCGCCGCGCACTCGCACCCGCTGGCCGGGCGAGAGCAGCTTTTGTTGCGAGGCGTAAAAGTTCAACAGCCGCAGCACCAGTTCGCCGCTGCCGTCGTCCAGGTGCACGATCAACTGCCGGCGCTGGCGGGTCTCGATGCGCGCGTCGCGCACGATGCCTTCGACCTGCGCCGTGTCGCCATCGCGCAGGCTGCCGATCGGCACGATGCGGGTTTCGTCTTCATACCGCAGCGGCAGGTGCAGCACGAGGTCGATATCGCGCTGCAGGCCGAGCTTGTGCATCGCACGCTGCGGTGCGGAGACCTCCTTGCGGGCCGGTGCGGCGTCGGGCATGCGCGCTATTGTCGATGGCGGTCAAGGCTGAGCAGCGGCGCTGTCGATAATCGCGGCGTGCAACTCTTCCCCCGCCGCGCGCTGCGCCTCATTTTTTTGCTGACGCTGGCGCTCAACACCAGCACCGCCGTGCCCCAAACCTGGGAGCTGCCGGCGCTGGATCGCGTCATCAACTACCAGCCCAAACAGCCGCTGCAGGTGTTTACCGCCGACGGCGTCGAGATCGCGCAGTTTGGTGCCGAGCGGCGGCAGTTTGTGCCGATCGCGCAGATCCCGAAGC
>JANOKR010000205.1:0-7466 GCA_031419315.1 Betaproteobacteria bacterium | reverse complement strand
CTCCTGGTGGTGGTCGCGGCCGAACTGGAGGATCTTTTTTGTCGTCAGTGTCCGGCTGGTCATGTCCTGCGTCTGCGACCAGGCATCGCCGGGCCGCAGACCGGCGAGCGCGAGGAATGCTCGCGCGGTGTGCGCGCGCCGTATCACCGTGAGGTCCGTCAGCGGTATGCCGAGCGCGCCGAGCACCACCTGCGCCTCATCGAGGATCGTCATTCGACTCTGCTCAAGGGGCCATCTCGATAGACAGTTGCCGGCCTATGCGAGGAGCCACCGGCTCATCGGCAAGTGTTTCTCCGTGCAGATGGTCGAGCACCGTCCTTGCGAGTGCGTTCGCAAAGAGCGGCGCAACAGCGTTGCCGACCTGCTCGAACTGGCTGCTCTCGGGGCCCGCGAAATTGAACCAGTCCGGAAAGCTCTGAAGTCGAGCGGCTTCGCGCACCGTCAGGCGGCGCCTGCGGCCATCGGGCAGCCTGATGCGCTGCATGTCGCCGGTGGCGCCAGCAAGGTTGCGGCAGGTCAGCGTTCTCGCCGGGCGGTCCAGGTGAAGGTCCCGCGGGTTGATGCACTTCGAGGCGATCTCGTATTTCTTGACGTAGGCGTCCATGCTGGATGTCAGGTACTTGCCGTCGTCGGGCGCGTCCAGCGCCAACGACTCAAGCGCTTCGCCCGCGGTAACGCGATGACGTGAGCCCCGTGGCGGACGAAACTGCTTCCTAACCCCGAACACCACGAGACGTTCGCGGTTCTGTGGCACGCCGAAGTCCAAGGCGTTGTAAAGGTCGGCATGGATGTAATAGCCCAGCGCTTCCAGCTCGTCAATGACCTGGTCCAGATACCACCGGTTGCGGTAGAGCAGGCCGCGCACGTTCTCGAACAGCCAGATGTCGGGTTGAGCCTGGCGGATTGCCGAGATAAAAACCGGGAAACCGTCACGCGAGTCCTTGATGCCAAGTTGATGTCCGCCAACGCTGAATGGTTGACATGGCGGGCCGCCGATGACCACCGGCGCTCGCGGGAACGGCGACTCCGGGGTCAGCTTCACCAGGTTGCAGCGCCCGCGAAGGTTTTTCTCATAGGTCCGCACTGCGTCGGCATTCATTTCGAACCCCACGGTCTCGAAGCCGGCTGCCTCAAAACCAAGCGCAAGGCCACCACACCCGGCAAACAAATCCAGAACCAAAGGGCCGCCCGAAACCGGCCGAAGTGCGTCAGCGAGGATTTGCGGGTAGGGCCGTGATTCCACGCCGTCTCGGCGGATGAGTCTGGAGTCGGTCATTACAAGGTGCTTGGTTGAATGGTTGGGGCCAGCGTGGCCCCGCGCCGATCACGACGCATCCGCAAGTATGCGCGGAACTGTACATATAGCCATGTATCCGTGCCCGGAACGTGCGCCATGGTGGCGACGCATGGATCGGCACCGGCACGCCGGGAAAAGTGAGCGCGGCGATGTTGGACAGGAATGCCGCGCGAGGACAATCGCGCCACTCCAACACCGAAGTCCGCCGATGACCGCCTCTGCCCAGCTTTTCACCTCCGCGGCAGCAAGGCCATTGGCGGCGCCGGTCCACGGCGCCGTGATCGCGATCGAGGTGCTGCAAGGCCAGGCGGTGGTTGCCGGGCAGGTGCTGGTGCTGCTCGAATCGATGAAGATGGAAGTGCCGCTTGATGCACCAACTGCCGGCATCGTGCACAGCATCCTGGTCGCGGTGGGGGATGTCGTCGAGCACGGCGCTGCGCTGGCGGAAGCTGTCGTGCGTGTACGTGGTGCCGACGCCGGTGTTGTCGGTGGTGGAGACGTGATTCGCCGCTGCATCGCAGGCATGGGACAACGTCGTCGTCGCGGCGCCGCCGGCGTTGCGCATCGCGGTGGTATTGGGCTGGGTCTGCGTGGTTACGCGGTTGAGCAGGTCCAGTGCCTGCGGAAAGGTCTGGCCCGCCGGGTCGGTGGCGCCACGCGGGCGGCCGTCGGAGTGGTAAAGCGACAGGGTGTTGTAGCCGCGGGCGTCGGAGGCCCTCCCTCCGGCGCCGACCGCCCGCGCATCAACCCGGTGCCGGCCCGAACAGCGCTTCGATCGACGCCATGAAGGCGCGAAAATTGAGCGGCTTGGTCCAGTAGTCGGCGCAGCCGGCACGCAGTGCGCGCTCGATATCGTCGGGCATCGCATTCGCCGACAGCGCGATGCACGGGATCGCCGCGGTGGCCGGGTCGGCTTTCAGTGCCTGCAGCACGTGCATGCCATCGAGGTCGGGCAATTGCATGTCGAGCAGCAGCAGGTCGGGCTTCAAGGCGCGCGCGCTCGCCAGCCCGGACACACCGTCGACGGCGAGATGCAGCGTCAGGTCGGCCCGGCGCGCCAGCAGTTCACTCACGATCATCGCGTTGACCGGGTTGTCTTCGATATAGAGCACCGTGCCGCCCGCGCCGACGCCGGCCACCGCAGCGCGCGCCGCCGGTGGCACGGCAGCGGCCGGCGCGATGGTGGCGCGGTCGACGCCGGCGCGACCGCTGTCGCGCAGCGTGATCGAAAACTCGCTGCCTTCGCCGATCGTCGACCGGGCCTCGATCGTGCCGCCCATGCGCTGCACGAGGGTCTTCGCGATGGCCAGGCCGATGCCGGTGCCTTCAACCCCGGTCGCCTCCGCACCGAGCCGGTTGAAAGGCTCGAACAGGTGGGCGAGCTGGTCAGCGCTGAGGCCGCGGCCACTGTCGATGACGGTGATCCGCACGGCGTCTATCGGCTCGCCGCGGGGGCTGTCGGCGCCACTTTCAAGCGCGCCTTTGACACTGCTGCAACGGCCGGCCTCGATGCGCACTGCGCCGCCGCGGCGGTTGTATTTGATCGCGTTGGTCAGCAGGTTGAGCAGCACCTGGCGCAACCGGGTCTCGTCGGCCAGCACGACCAGCCCGAGGCTGTCGATCGCGGGCGCTGCAAATCTGATCCCGCCCTCGCTGGCCAGTGGCTCGACGAGGTCGAGCGCGGCACGCAGCACCGGCGCCAGCGAGACCGGCGCCATCGCGATCGTGACCTCGTTGCCTTCGAGGCGCGACAGCTCAAGCACATCGTCGATCAGCGACAGCAGGTGCCGGCCCGCCGACTCGATATGGCGCAGCCGGCGCTGGCGCGATCCTTTGCCCGGGCTCGCGTCTTCGGTCAGCAGCAGTTGCGTAAAACCGAGCACCGCGTTCAGCGGCGTGCGCAGTTCGTGACTCACACGCGCAAGAAACCGGGATTTGGCCAACACCTCGCGCTGTGCGGCGGCGGTTTCATCCTGCGCGGTGGCGGCGGCACGCGTCGCCGTGGTGTCCCAGTTCACACCGATGCGGCGCCCGGGCCGGCCTTTTGCGTCAGGCACCGCGATCGACCGCGAGGCCAGCCAGTGCCAGCTGCCGTCGGGCCATCGCACACGAAACTCAAATTCGACCGGCATCATGGTGCTGCGCTGGCGGCGCGCGTTGCGCTGCACCAGCGCACGGTCCTCGGGGTGGATCGTCTTCATTCGCGCCGCTGCGTCCAGCGGCACCGCTGCCGGCTCCAAACCGCGCAGGCGCCACATCGGCTCGTCCCAGACGGCGTGGTCGCTGCTCAGATCGAGCTCCCAGGTGCCGATGCCCACACCCTGGGCGATCAAGGCGCCGCGCTCATGGGCGCGGCGCAGCGCCGCCTCGGCGGCACGCCGCTCGGTGACGTCGATGATGATGCCAAACAGCAGCCGTCGTTCGCGATCGCCTTCGATGCAGGAATGCGAGACGACATCGATCACGCTGCCGTCAGCATGCCGCATACGCAGGCTCAGCTTGAGCGACGGGCGTCCGCTGCGCACCCATTCACTGAAAGCCGCACGCACCATGCTGCGGTCGCCGGGGTGCAGGATTGTTTCGGCCCAGTCGGCCAAACTCGGCACCGGCCTGCCGGGCGGCAGGCCGAGCATCTTGAACAGCTGCTCACTCCAGCGCAGCTGGCGGGTGCCCGGCTCCGAGCTCCAATAGCCGATGCCGGCGGTCTGCGTAGCGAGCTCGAAGCGGCGTGTCATCTCCTGCGCGCGCCGCGTTTCTTCGCGCTGCTCGGTGACGTCCAGGCCAACCCCGGTAAAAGCGATCGGGTGGCCATCGAGGTCACGCTGCACCGCGCGACGGGTGAGCACGCTGCGCCAGCCGTCGGGCCGCCAGTAGCGAATCTCCTGGTCCACCGGGGTGTCGGTGCTCAGCGCACGCTGCGCGCTGGCCAGCACCGCGGGCAGGTCGTCGGGATGGATGCGCTCGCGCACCGTGGCCATCGGCAGCCCGTCGGCGCGCGGCGCCAAGCCGAGCACCGCGTAGGCGTTGTGGTTGTAGTGCATGCGCTCGGTGCGCAGATCGTGGCGCCAGATCGCGATGCGGCCGAGGTCGACCGCGGCACCGAGCAGGGTCGTGGCTTCGTCGCGGGATCGCGCCAGCTCCCAGGCGTCGGTGTCATCCTTGGCAAATCCGTGCACCGTGGCGGGCTTGCCGTCAGCGCCGTTTTGGACTGTCCACTGCAGCTGCAGGCGGCGAGCTTGACCGCCAGCCGCACGAACGCGGGTAGAGCCACTGTAGTGGCCGGCGTTTTGCAATGAATCCAGGAATGCAGCCTGGAACGCTGAACGGTCTTCGGCGACGAGGTGCTTGGTCGAATCGATAAAGCTTGGCGTCGGCAGCCCGGGCGCGAAGCCGAGCAGCTTGAACATCGCCTCGTCCCAGTGGTCGTCCAGGCTGCGCAGGTCGCGCCGCCAGGTGCCCAGCTGGCCGAATACTTTTGCAGCAGTAAGCATCTCGACAGCTTCCTGCGCACACTCGGCTTGGCCCACCAGGTCGTCGATCGGGATCAGCGTCAGCAGGCGCTGCCCGCCTACTGCTGCGCCGCAGGCCAGGCGAAAGTGGCGCTTCGTGGCCGTATCAGCCAAGCCCGCTGGCGTGATCGCCAGGTCCACGGCCGGCCACGCCGCGGCGCTGTCCAGCGCAGCCGTGTCGACCGCGATAAACGCGTTCAGCGGCTGCGCCGGGCCATCCGCGGGGAGCGCCAGCAGCGTGCGCGCCGCCGCGTTGAGCCAGACCATGCGCTGGTTGGCGTCGAGCACGATCGACACCAGTGGGTGGTCCTCCAGCAGCAACCGGGTGGTGTGGTGCATGGCCGCAGTCTAGAGCGTGTGCCCAGGCGCTGGCCTTCGTCGGCGACGGTCGTCCGGCAGGGCCGGGCGACAATGCGCCGCTGACCGCCACGCCAGGCAGCGCGCAAATCCTCGACGCCGCTGGCGACACCGGCGCCGACAGGGCCGTCAACACGGTCTTCAACACCACCGCCGCCCCGATGCCGACCACGCCGACCCCCGTCACCCCCGCCGCACCCACGGCCGACAGCCTCGCGGCGCATCGACTCGCAGCGCCGGTGCATGGCGCGGTGATCGCAATCGACGTGCTGCCGGGCCAGGCCGTGGTGGCCGGGCAGATGCTGGTGCTGCTCGAATCGATGAAGATGGAAGTGCCGCTCGAAGCGCCGGCCGCCGGCACCGTGCGCCGGATCCTGGTGGCGCTGGGCGACGTCGTCGAACAAGGCAGCACGCTGATTGAATGGACCGCGGACGCGCTGCCCCGCGAAACCGCCATGCCCCGCACCGCCGACGCTGCAGCCGCGCCAGCGCGCGACCGGGCCGATCTGCTGGCCTTGCGTGAACGTCAGCAGTTCATCGGCGACGCAGCTCGGCCGGAGGCCATCGCCCGCCGCCATGCCAGCGGCCTGCGCAGCGCGCGCGAAAACGTTGCCGACCTGTTTGATGCCGGCAGCTTCAGCGAATACGGCGCGTTGGCGGTGGCCGCGCAGCGCAGCCGCCGCAGTGCCGCGGACTTGCAACGCAACACGCCCGCCGACGGTCTGATCACCGGCACCGGCACGGTTGACGGCCTGCCCTGCGCGGTGCTGGCCTACGACTACACCGTGCTTGCCGGCACCCAGGGTGTGTGGAACCACGCCAAGGCCGACCGGCTGCTCGAGCTCTGCGCCCGTCAGCAGCTGCCGCTGGTGTTGTTTGCCGAAGGCGGCGGCGGCCGGCCGGGGGATGTCGACTGGCATGGCATTGCCGGCCTGGACTGCACCAGCTTCGCGCGCCTGGCCGCGCTGTCGGGGCAGGTGCCGCTGGTCGGTATCGTCGCCGGGCGCTGTTTTGCCGGCAACGCCGCACTGCTCGGCTGCTGCGACGTGATCATCGCCGTCGAAGGCGCGAGCATCGGCATGGGCGGGCCGGCGATGATCGAAGGCGGCGGCCTCGGGCGCGTTGCCGCCGACGATGTCGGCCCGGTGCAGGTGCAAAGCGAAAACGGCGTCATCGACCTGCGCGTGCCCGATGAAGCCGCGGCGGTCGTCGCAGCCCGGCAGTGGCTCGGGCTCGTGCGCGGCGCGCGCTTTGAAAGCGCGGCGTTGCCAGGCGCTGACGTCAACACCCTGCGCCAGGCGCTGCCCGCCAATCGCAACGCGATCTACGACCCGCGGCCGATCCTGACGACGGTGGCCGACGCTGGCACGCTGATCGAGCTGCGGCGCGAATTTGCCACCGGCCTGGTCACCGCGCTGGCCCGCATCGGCGGCTTGGCGGTCGCTATCGCCGCCAGCCACCCACGCCACCTTGGCGGCGCGCTCGACGCACCGGCCTGCGACAAGCTCGCGCGCTTCATGCAACTCGCCGACGCGTTTGGCCTGCCACTCATCACCTTTGTCGACACCCCCGGCTTCATGGTCGGGCCCGAGAGCGAAAAAACCGCGATGGTGCGCCGCGCCGGCCGCTTGTTCATCACCGCCGCGTCGCTGCGCGTGCCGATGCTGTCGGTCTGCCTGCGGCGCGCCTACGGGCTCGGTGCGATGGCGCTCACCGGCGGCCACTTCCACGCCCCGCTGGCAACCTGTGCCTGGCCGAGCGGCGAGTTCGGCGCGATGGGCATCGAAGGCGCAGTGCGCCTGGGTTACCGCAAGGAGATCGACGCCGCGCTGGTGGCGGGTGGCGCCGATGCACGCGAGGCGCTGTTCCTGTCGCTCGTCGCGCAGGCGATCGAACGTGGGCAGGCGCTGAATATGGCCAGCCACCTCGAGATCGACGAGGTCATCGACCCGGCCGACACCCGCGACTGGCTGCTGCGGCACTTGCGGGTCGCCGCAGCCACACCGCTGCCGCCGCGGCGCGGTTTTATCGACGCCTGGTGAGGCCTGCGGCGGCGCTCACACCAAGTCGCGAACTTGGGCGGTCGGGCGGTCGGGCGGTCGGCGCGGCCGGTCGGCGGCGGCCCCGACGTTGTCAACCCCACGCACGCGGGGGAGCGCTGTGGGTGACCCGCCGCCGTGCCATCAACACCGGCGTTGGTGACCCAACAGCGTGGCGACCGCGAATGGGGCCTGCGCCCGAAGACACCACCACCGCCCTGCGAACGTTCAGTGGTCCTTGGCCAAGGACAACCGGTTCATGTC
>JANOKR010000204.1:0-1813 GCA_031419315.1 Betaproteobacteria bacterium | reverse complement strand
CGGTCAGGGTGTCGATCAACACCGCATGCCAGGCGCTGTCGCGCAGCGCGAGGTGCAGGCCTTGCAGCAGCGCATAAACGAGCAAGAAGCAGGCAATCGCCAGCAGGCCAGGGCGGCGCCAGGCGCCACCTGGTGGGCTGGTGGTGGTCACACCGTTTTGCCGAGCCGCCGCCGTGCCGCCGCTGCGGCCAGACCAGCCCCGCGGCCCAGAGCAGCGTCGTCGCGGGCTCGGGCACCGGTAGCGGTTGCGATTGCGGCACGATGATCAAGTTGAAGCGCCAATTGAAGCTGCCGGCGCCGGTTTCCTGGATCCACAGCGTGTAGTCGCCCGCCGGCAAAGGGCGGTTGAAGCCGCTTGAGCCAGCGGCTGCGACGGCCATCTCGTCAAGGATGTCGGTCTGCCGCTGCGCCGGCCCAAAATGCGCCCAGCCCAGCAAACCGGCGGCGCTGCCGGCGTCGGGATCGACCAACATCGAAGCGCCGTCACCGATGCCGATGAACGCGCTGCGGCCGGCGAACGTGGCCTGCTGCCCGACCTGGATCTCGCCCAAGGCATAGCCGTGCGGCACCTGCACATGCAGGTAGTCACGGTCAACCAGCCCATCGGCGCCACGACCGAAGCTGCCCGAAATGACGTTGTTGCCGGCCTGCCCGTTGGGCCCCGGCGTGCCGCCCCAGGCAAGTTCCAGCGTGGCTGGCGCGAGGCGGTCACCGCGCAGGTCACCGGCCACCGATTCGTGACGCTCGGCAGCCCCGGCAGATGCCGACGCGATTGACGCGACGAGCAGGTACAGGGCGTGAAGTTGGCGCATGGTGCGTTCCTTGGATGTGAGTCAGTCGGGTTGTCGAGCTGGTGCAGTGTTCGACGCTATGCAGCACTAGCGCTTGCGGCCGAGCGAAACGGCCAGCGTCGCACCCAGCAACAGCAGGGCCCAAGCGGGCACCGGGATGTCGTCGTCGCCGCCGCCCGGGGCCGGCGCCGTCCAGGTCACTTCTAGCGTCGGCCGATAGGCGGTGGTGGGGTGTTCGCGGCTGGCAAACGCCTTGGCGCTCGCCGACGGTGCGCCGGGCACCACATCGCTGGTGGCCACGAGAACCCAACCGTGGTTCGTGGCTGGGCTGGTGACCCAGGCCTGAACCTGCGCGCGCATGCCGTTGCCGGCCAACATCAGCGCTGCGCCTTCGGCGAGCGCAGCAGGCACCAACAGGCTGGCGCTGGCCGCTGGCGCAAAGTCACCGCCGGGCTGCGACCACAAGCGCGCCGGGTTGGCCGCGAAAGAGCGGTGGAACCAGGTTGCATCGCCCGGCCTGGCGGGTGCACCGACGCCGCCGACCGAGGCCGATGCGCCTTCGCCCCAGGACGCCGATGCCTGGTGCAGGTTGAGATTGAAGTTCTCTGGCCGCGCGCGGACCAAGGTCAGCTTCAGCCGCGCGCTGTCGACGATGGAGGCGGCCGGCAGGCTCGACAGATCAAAGCGCAGCAGCCCCCGGCGATCGCCGTCGCGTTGCGTCAGGCCGACGTAGACCGCGTCGCCGATGCCGTTGGATCGGCTGCCGGTGACGTCCTCGATCAGGGTGTTGTCGGCCACCGACAAAAAGGTGGTGGTGGCCGCGATGGCCGGAAGGGCCGAGATGACGAAGAGCATCGAAATCAGCTTCGCTGCCATCTGCAGCCCCCTCCCGGCAAACTGGACGGGGCGCCCGCGGGCGCCCCCGTCAATTCAGCACGCAGTGGCGCAAACCAGGCCGGGCGGCCCAGCTTGCGCAGTCGCATCAGCCGCGCGCGCGGCGGCGCCGGGCAATGAAGCCGACC
>JANOKR010000203.1:0-11176 GCA_031419315.1 Betaproteobacteria bacterium | reverse complement strand
CGCACCTCCGAGGGCTTCTACAAGACGCGCAAGGGCTTCGACCAGGCGCTCTCGCGCGGCCTCGCCTACGCCGAGTACGCCGACATGGTGTGGTGCGAGACCGGCACGCCGGACCTCGCTTTCGCGAAGAAATTCGCCGAGGGCATCCGCAAGAAGTACCCGGGCAAGATGCTCGCCTACAACTGCTCGCCGTCGTTCAACTGGAAGAAGAACCTGGACGACGCCACCATCGCGAAGTTCCAGCGCGAGCTGGGCGCCATGGGCTACAAGTTCCAGTTCATCACGCTTGCCGGCTTCCACGCGTTGAACTACGGCATGTTCGACCTCGCCTACGGCTACGCGCGCAACAACATGGGCGCGTTCGTCGAGCTGCAGCAGAAGGAATTCGCGGCGGCCGAGCGCGGCTTCACCGCGGTCAAGCATCAACGCGAGGTCGGCACCGGCTATTTCGACTCGGTCACGCTCGAATTCCTCTCAGCCTCTGAGACCGATTGGCCTATCCGTGTTTCTTGTCGAAGAACTGCTCGTCCTCGGTTGAGCCCTTCAACGCACCGGTTGACGCATTGGCCTCAATGGTGGTGGTCACCGCATCGAAGGAGCCGGTGCCGACCTCGCGCTGGTGCTTGACCGCGGTGAAGCCACGCTCGGCCGCCGCGAATTCCTTCTGCTGCAGCTCGACAAACGCCGTCATGTTGTTGCGCGCATAACCGTAGGCCAGATCAAACATGCCGTAGTTCAGGCTGTGGAAACCGGCCAGCGTGATGAACTGGAATTTGTAGCCCATCGCGCCGAGTTCGCGCTGGAACTTGGCGATCGTGGCGTCGTCGAGGTTCTTCTTCCAGTTGAAGCTGGGGCTGCAGTTGTAGGCCAGCAGCTTGCCCGGGAATTTGGCGTGAATCGCATCGGCAAAGGCCTTGGCAAAAACAAGGTCGGGCTTGCCGGTTTCGCACCAGATCAGGTCGGCGTAGGGCGCGTAGGCCAGACCGCGGCTGATGGATTGGTCCAGGCCGTTGCGGGTCTTGAAAAATCCCTCGACGGTGCGCTCACCGGTCAGGAAAGGCTTGTCGTTGTCGTCGACATCACTGGTCACCAGATCGGCGGCCTCGGCATCGGTGCGCGCGAGCAGGATCGTCGGCGTGCCCATCACATCCGCGGCCAGGCGCGCCGCGACGAGTTTGGCCACCGCTTCGCGGGTCGGCACGAGCACCTTGCCGCCCATGTGGCCGCACTTCTTGACAGACGCCAGCTGGTCTTCAAAGTGCACCCCGGCAGCGCCGGCGTCGATCATCGACTTCATCAACTCGAAGGCGTTGAGCACGCCGCCAAAACCAGCTTCGGCGTCCGCCACGATCGGCGCGAAATAGTCGATCTCGTCCTTGCCCTCGCTCCACTGGATCTGGTCGGCTCGCGCAAACGCGTTGTTGATTCGGCGCACGACCTTGGGCACCGAGTCGACCGAGTACAGCGACTGGTCGGGGTACATCTCGCCGTTGTCGTTGGCGTCGGCCGCGACCTGCCAGCCTGACAGGTAGATCGCCTTCAAGCCCGCCTTGACTTGCTGCATGGCCTGGTTGCCGGTCAGCGCACCAAGGGTGTTGACGAAGGGTTCGGTATTGATCAGGCGCCAGAGTTTTTCTGCGCCGCGCTGCGCCAGCGTGTGTTCGATCGGCAGCGAGCCTCGCAGGCGGACCACATCGGCGGCGCTGTAACCACGCTGGATGCCAGCCCAACGAGGGTTTTCTGCCCAATCTTTTTCAAGTGCGGCGGCTTGTTGTTCGCGGCTGGGGCGGTTCGGCTGGCGCATGCGGGGCTCCTGGGAAGCAAAAGGTTGAGAACAAATCGAGATGGCCGAAGCGTAGCGCCAAAAATCATCAAACATTGACTTATGTCTTATATAAGAGTGATTTTCTTCTCTATGTAAATCAACGACTTGGCTTCGGCTTGCCGCAATGCGGAATGCGATTGCCCTTTGTGAAGCGTGCCGCCGGGTTGCGACGGTCTGCGATTTCATTGGCTGGGCATTGGATTTCGCGATGCGATATGGCGGCCATGCACGGCAAGCGCCGCAACCGTCCTCCGTATCATCCGCGACCCCCTTGCTGCCGATTCGCCCCGGCCCGCCGCGATGTCTTCTTTTGCTTTCATGTCGAACAGCCATTTCCTGAAGGCGCCGGCTGCAACACCGGGCCTGCCCTATGCCGTGGCCGGCATCTCCTGGGACGGCTCGACCACCAACCGCAGCGGCGCGCGTTTCGGCCCGCGCGAAATCCGCCAGGCGAGCCACATGCTGTGCGACGCCACGCACCCACATTTCAACGTCTCGCCGCTGCCGCAGCTCGGTGATGCGGGTGATCTGGCGTTGCCCAATACCAGCCTGCAGTCGATGCGCGCGGCGATGGCGCCGCTGGTCGCACCGCTGCTGCGCGAGCATCACATGGCCTGGCTTGGCGGCGACCACTCGATCACGCTGCCGCTGCTGCGCGCTTATGTCAAGTGGCTCGGCCGCCCGCTGGCAGTGATCCATTTCGACGCCCATTGCGATACCTGGACCGACCACTTCGGCGAGCCCAGCGGCCATGGCACCTGGGTCTACGAAGCGATCGAACAGGGCCTCGTGATCCGCGAATGTTTTACGCAGATCGGCATCCGCTCGGCCGGCACGCGCGAGGCCCGCGAGTACGTCGCCGACCAGGGTGGGCAGATCTTCACAGCGCGTGCTTTGCGCGGCCTGGACGGCCCGGTGCAGCTTGCCGGCGTGATGGCTTCGATCCGCAATCGACTTGCGGCGCACAGCAACCCGCCGATCTACCTGAGCCTGGATATCGACTGCCTCGACCCGGCTTTTGCGCCCGGCACCGGCACCCCCGAACCAGGCGGCCTGAGCACCAACCAGGTGTTGACGATCCTTGAAGAACTCGGCGATCTGCCGTTTGTCGGCATGGACTGCGTCGAGGTCGCGCCGCCTTACGACCACGCTGAACTGACGTCCTACGCGGCGGCGCACTTTGTCTGGACCTATCTCTGCGGCCGCGTCGCCGCTGGCGCCCATCTCACGACGCCCAAGGCGGCTTAGACCGGCAGCGCGGTCGTCTTCTTCACGGTGCGCAGCACGAGCATCGAGTTCGATCGCTCGACGCCGGGCAGACGCATCAGCACTTCGGTGTGAAAGCGTTCCAGGTCTTCGGCATCGCGGTAGGCAAAGCGGATCAGGTAGTCGTTGGAGCCGGCGACGTAGTAGCAGTCCAGGATCTGCGGCTCCTGTTTGACCGCCTGCTCGAACGACTCGAGCAAGTTGTTGCTCATCGATGCCAGGTTGATGATCGTGAAGCTCGTGCCATGCGCGCCCACCGCCTTGGCATTGAGCAACGCCACATACTGCGCGATGACGCCCGCGTCTTCGAGCTGTTTGACGCGCCGCAAGCAGGCCGATGGCGACAGGTGCACGCGCTGCGCGAGATCCTGGTTCGACAACCGGCCGTCGTTTTGCAGCTCGGACAGGATCGACCGGTCTATCGCATCCAGTTGCACTGATTTGCCGTCGATTCGCATTTTGTTTTGCCGGTGCCTGATGTTGCCGCATTTTATTGCGATACCAAGGGTCTGCCCGACACGCTCTCGCAAACCTATTGCGGCCCCGGATGGCTAGACTCCGAGGCAGCCCTTGGCCACACTGCGATCGGCGCGCCAGGCCACGGCCTGGCGCACTTGCAACGCCCACAGACTGCCAATGCGATTGGAGACCCCGATGTACAAACCCGACGATCTCGACGCTTTCTGGATGCCCTTCACCGCGAACCGGCAGTTCAAGCGCGCGCCGCGCATGCTCGCCAAATCGTCGGGCATGTTTTATTGGGACGACAAGGGCCGGCAGATCCTCGACGGCGTGGCCGGCCTGTGGTGTGTCAACGCTGGCCACGGCCGGCAGAAGATCGTGCAGGCGATCCAGGATCAGGCCGCAGAACTCGACTTCGCGCCGCCCTTCCAGATGGCGCACCCGAAGGCGTTTGAGCTTGCCGACCGGGTCGCGAAGCTTGCGCCCGAAGGCATGAACAAGGTCTTCTTCACCAACTCTGGCTCGGAAGCGGTCGAGACTGCTTTGAAGATGGCCATCGCCTACCACCGTGTTCGCGGCGAAGGCGCGCGCACCCGGCTGATTGGCCGCGAGCGTGGTTATCACGGCGTCAATTTCGGTGGCATCTCGGTCGGTGGCATCGTCGCCAACCGCAAGATGTTTGGCACGCTGCTCGCTGGTGTCGACCACATCCGGCATACCCACGACCCCGCGCGCAATGCCTTTAGCGTCGGCCAGCCGGCGCATGGCGCAGAGTTCGCTGACGACCTGGAGCGCATCGTCGCGCTGCACGATGCATCGACGATTGCGGCCGTGATCGTCGAGCCTGTGGCCGGCTCCACCGGCGTGCTGATTCCACCGCAGGGGTATCTGCAGCGCCTGCGCGAGATCTGCGACAAACACGGCATCTTGCTGATCTTCGACGAGGTCATCACCGGTTTCGGCCGTACCGGCAACCCTTTCGGATCGCAGACCTTCGGTGTCACGCCCGACCTCATGAGCGTGGCCAAGGGCCTGACCAACGGCGCGGTGCCGATGGGTGCGGTGATCTGCAAACAAAAGATCCACGACGCCTTCATGGATGGGCCCGACCATCTGATCGAGTTTTTCCACGGCTATACCTATTCGGCGCACCCGCTGGCCTGCGCCGCCGGCCTGGCCACGCTGGAAACCTACGCCGACGAAGGCCTGCTCACACGCGCAGCGAGCCTGGAAAAACACCTGGCCGTTGCGCTGCATTCGTTGCGCGGCGAGCCCAACGTCATCGACATCCGCAATATCGGCCTCGTTGGCGGTGTCGAGTTGAGTGGCATCGCCGGCCAGCCCGCCAAACGCGCGACGAATATCTTTCTCGACTGCTACGAAAAGGGCCTGCTGTTGCGCACCACTGGCGATACGGTCGCGATCTCGCCGCCACTGATCATCGAGACAGCGCAAATTGACCAGATCGTCGACACCTTGCGTGGCGCGATCCGCCGCGCTGCGTGAGGCGCGCGAGCTTTCACCAACCCGCTCGTCGGCCGATCGCACCCGCACCCGAACCCGAACCCGAACCCACGCACGAGGGCCTTGCCTAGCGCTTCAACTCATGTCCCTGCTCAGCACCGATCGCGAACTGACGCGCCACTCGTACTACGCCGCCACCGTGCAGCGAGATCGTAGCCACCCGGCATTGGTGGGGTCAGTGTCTTGCGACGTGGCCGTGGTTGGCGCCGGGCTGGCGGGTTTGTCGGCGGCGCTGGAGCTGGCGCAAAAAGGGTTCAGCGTCACCGTGCTCGAAGCGCGCGAAGTCGGCTCCGGCGCCAGCGGACGCAACGGCGGCCAGGCCATCCACGGCCTGTCCTGCGACCAATCCGTCATCGAATCCCAACTCGGCATCGACGATGCCCGCCGCGTTTGGGACATGACCATCGAAGCGCTCGATCTGATCCGCGAGCGCTGCGTGCGCCATCAGATCGACTGCGACTGGCGCGACGGTTATCTCGGCGTCGCCGTCGGTGCGCGCAAGGGCCGTGAACTGGCCCGCTGGGCCGAACATATCGAGCGGCAGTACGGCTATCGGCAACAACACATCGGCAGCGCCGAGATCGGCCGCTGGGTCGCCAGCCCGCGATACCACAGCGGTGTGCACGATCCCCGCTCGGGCCATTTGCACCCGCTGAAGTACACGCTGGGCATCGCTCGCGCGGCGCAGCAAGCCGGTGTCGTGATCCACGAACACAGCGCGGTGACCTCGATCGAACCCGGTGCGGCACCGGTGCTGCGCACTGCCGGCGGCGAGTTGCGCGCGCGGCATGTGCTTTTGGCCGGCAATGTTTATTTGCAAGGTGTCGCGCCGCAGATCGAGAGCCGCATCATGCCGGTGGGCACCTATATCGCTTGCAGCGAGCCGATCGCCAAAGAGCGCGCCGACTTGCTGATCCCGTCGCGTTCTGCGGTCTGTGACACCAACTTCGTGCTCGACTATTTCCGTACCACCAACGACCACCGCATGCTCTACGGCGGCCGCGTCAGCTACACCACCGCGACACCGATGAACCTGGCAGCCAGCATGCGCGCGCGCATGGTCGGCACCTTCCCGCAACTCGCCGATATCGGCATCGAATTTGCCTGGGGCGGGTTTGTCGATATCTCGATGAGCCGCGCGCCGGACTTCGGCCGCCTTCCGGGCCCTGACGGCACCCGTGCTTCCAACATTTATTACCTGCAAGGCTTCTCGGGCCACGGTCTGGCGCTGACCGGCCTGGCCGGCAAGTTGGTCGCCGAAGCGATTGCCGGCGATGCGTCGCGGCTCGACATCTTTGCGCGGCTGCAGAACCGGCCCTTCCCTGGCGGCAAGCTGCTGCGCACACCCGCATTGGTGCTCGGCACCGCCTGGTACCGTCTGCGCGACCTGCTGGGCTGAGAGCCTGAGCGCCGCAAAAAATCATGTCGACCTTCAATCACCCCGCGCCATTCAGCAAGCCCATCGTGCTGGTCCCGGCCTGCAACCGCATGCTCGGCGAGCATGCGTTCCAGGTCGCCGGCCAGAAGTACCTCGACGCCGTGCGGCTCGCCGGCTGCCAGCCGCTGGTGGTGCCCAACGCCGAGGTTGGCGATATCGACGCGCTGCTCGATATCGCCCACGGCGTGCTGCTCACCGGCTCGCCGTCGAACGTGCACCCGAGCCACTATGGCGAAACGGTGCTCGACCCGAGCCTGCCGCTCGACCCGCAGCGTGACGCCTGGACCTTGCCGCTGGTGCCGAAGGTGCTGGCGCGCGGCATGCCGATGTTCGCGATCTGCCGCGGCAGCCAGGAGACGAATGTTGCGCTCGGTGGCTCGCTGTACCAGGCGGTGCAGGACGCGGGGACGTTCGTCGACCATCGTGCCGACAGCCTACAACCCGCCGCGGTGCAATATGCCGGCCGCCACGACGTCATCGTCGAGCCTGGTGGTGTGCTCAGCAGCATCGTCGACGCCCAACGCTTCGCGGTCAACTCGCTGCATGGCCAGGGGGTGCGCCAGTTGGCACCGGGTTTGCGCATCGAGGCACGTGCGACCGACGGCTTCATCGAGGCCTTTTCAGCCGAAAACACCAGCGGCTTCAACCTCTGCGTGCAGTGGCACCCCGAGTGGCAGGCTGCCGGCAACCCGGCATCGATGCAGATGTTGCGTGCCTTCGGCGCTGCCTGCAGCAACTACCGCGATCGCCCGCGAGGCCCGATGCCCTGAGCGGCCGTCAGCGGCACCCGCCGCGGCGTCAACCGCAACCGAATCCGCATCCGCATCCGCATCCGCAGGCGCCACCGCAAGCGCCACCGCAACCCAGCTTTCATCCAAGGTGTTTCATGGTTACCAGAAAAGACTACACATTCAGCGATCTCGAACAGTGGCTCGACCAACATCGTGTCACCGAGATCGAAGGCCTGGTGCCCGACCTCACGGGCGTGGCCCGCGGCAATATCTTGCCCCGCGAAAAATTTACCGAAGACCGCGGCATGCGGCTGCCAGAAGCGGTGGTCGCGATGGGTGTCACCGGCGAGTTCCCCGAAGAGGGCCCGTACTACGACGTCATCAGCCCGACCGACCGCGACATGCATCTGCGCCCCGACCCGAGCACGGTGCGCATCGTGCCCTGGGCCACCGACCCGACCGCGCAGGTCATTCACGATTGTTTTTATGCCGATGGCAACATCGTGCCCTTTGCGCCGCGCTCGGTTTTGCGCCGCGTCTGCGAGCTTTACGACGCCGAAGGCTGGGACCCGGTGGTCGCGCCCGAGCTCGAGTTTTATCTGGTCTCGCGCAACACCGACCCGGACATTCCGCTCAAACCGCCAATCGGCCGCAGTGGCCGTGCCGAGACTTCGCGGCAGGCCTATTCGATCGACGCCGTCAACGAGTTCGACCCGCTCTTCGAAGATGTCTACGACTACTGCGAAAAGATGGAGCTCAACGTCGATACGCTGATCCACGAGGTTGGCGCCGGGCAGATGGAAATCAACTTTTTCCACGCCCACCCGCTGCACCTGGCCGACGAGGTTTTTTTCTTCAAACGCACGGTGCGTGAGGCAGCGCTGCGTCACGACATGTTTGCAACTTTCATGGCCAAGCCGATCGCCGGCGAGCCGGGCAGCGCGATGCACATCCACCAGAGCGTGGTCAGCAAGGCCACCGGCCAGAACATCTTCAGCAACGAAGACGGCACGCCGACAAAAGAGTTTTTCTGGTACATCGGCGGCCTGCAGAAATATGTGCCGGCGGCGATGGCGCTGTTCGCGCCGTATGTCAACTCGTACCGCCGCCTGGTGCGCTCGAACGCGGCGCCGATCAATATCCAGTGGGGCACCGACAACCGCACTGTCGGCATCCGCTCGCCGGTTTCGACGCCCGCCGCGCGGCGTGTCGAAAACCGCGTCATCGGCGCCGACGCCAACCCCTACGCGGCACTTGCGGCAACGCTGGCCTGCGGTTACCTCGGCATCAAACACAAGATCGAGCCATCACCCGAATGCAAGGGCGACGCGTACCTCGGTGACTTCCAACTGCCGCGTAGCCTGGGCGAAGCGCTGGAGTTGTTGCGGGCCGAAAAAGACCTCGCCGAGATCCTGGGTGCCTCTTTTATCACCGTCTATACCGAGGTCAAGGAGATCGAATACGCCGAGTTCATGAAAGTCATTTCGCCGTGGGAGCGTGAGCACCTGCTGCTCCACGTTTGAGGATGTCGACTATGCGCAGCACCCAAGAATGGCAGGCCGCCGACGCGGCCCACTTCCTGCACCCGTTCACCGATTTCCAGGCGCTCGCCAAAAAAGGCGCCCGCATCATTACCAGCGCCGACAACATTTATCTCAACGACAGTGACGGCCATCACATCCTGGATGCGATGAGCGGACTGTGGTGTGTCAATGTCGGCTACGGCCAGCAGGCGCTGGTCGATGCGGCAACGCGGCAGATGAAAGAGCTGCCCTTCTACAACGCGTTTTTTCAGACCGCCACGCCGCCGGCGATCGAGCTCGCAGAACTGCTCGCTGAAGTGACGCCGCCGCAGTTCAAACATGTTTTCTACTCGGTATCGGGCTCCGAGGGCAACGATACCGTCGTGCGCATGGTGCGCCGCTACTGGGACCTGCTCGGCCAACCCGAACGCCAGGTGTTCATCAGCCGCCACAACGCCTATCACGGCTCGACGATGGCCGGCGCATCACTCGGTGGCATGAGCGGCATGCACGCCCAGGGCGGCCTGCCGATCCCCGGCATCGTGCATATCGAGCAGCCGTATTGGTGGGAACATGGCCGGCCCAAGGGGTTGAGCCGCGATCAATTTGGCATCGTCGCCGCGGGCTGGCTCGAATCCAAGATACTCGAAGTCGGCGCCGACAAAGTCGCGGCCTTCATCGGCGAGCCGATCCAGGGCGCGGGTGGTGTGATCATCCCTCCGGCCACCTACTGGCCCGAGATCCAGCGCATCTGCGACAAGTACGGCGTGCTGCTCGTCAGTGACGAAGTCATCTGCGGCTTCGGCCGCACCGGGCGCTGGTTCGGCTGCGAGACGTTCGGCTTCAAGCCCGACCTGATGACCTTCGCCAAAGGTGTCACCAGTGGCTACATCCCGCTCGGTGGCGTGATGGTTGGTGACCGCGTCGCCAAGGTGTTGATCGAAAAGGGCGGCGAGTTCAATCACGGCTACACCTACTCCGGCCACCCGGTGGCTTGTGCGGTGGCGCTGGCGAACATCCGGCTGATTCAGCAGCTCAAACTCGTCGAACATGTGCACGACGATGTCGGGCCGTACCTCGCCGAAAACTTCGCGTCGCTGCTTGAGCACCCGCTGGTGGGCGACGCCGAGACCTGCGGCCTGATGGGCGCGATGCTGCTTGTCAAGGACAAGGCAAAGGGCACCGCGTTCCCTGAAGCGCTGTCGATCGGCATGGTCTGCCGCGGCCACTGCTTCGCCAACGGCTTGATCATGCGCGCCGTCGGCGACCGCATGATCATCGCTCCGCCGCTGGTCATCACGCGCGCTCAAGTCGACGAAATGATGACGCTGATCCGTCGCTGTCTCGACCTGACGCTGGGCGACGCGCAGCGCAACGGCTGGCTGGCCTGAATCGTGCTGTGAAATGTGGCACTCGAGCGCTTCCCCTGATGGCCGCCGCAAGGCGAGTGCCTAGACTCGGCCGACCGCGCCCTCGAGCTCGTCTGAACCAACGTCCCCCACCCTGTTTGCCCCCGGAGGTTTTACGATGATTGCGAAATTCGCCCGCACAGCTGCCAGCCTCGTCGCTGCGAGTCTGGCCCTCGCCTGCCCGAGCCTGTTCGCGCAAGAAGAGGAGAAAGTCCTCAACATCTACAACTGGTCTGACTACATCGGCGAAGACACCCTCGCCAAGTTTGAAAAAGAAACCGGCATCAAGGTCCGCTACGACAATTTTGATAACAACGAAATCGTGCATGCCAAGCTGGTCGCTGGCAAAACCGGGTACGACATCGTGGTGCCCTCGTCCAACTGGGCCAAATTGCAGATCGACGGCGGCCTGTTGCGCAAGCTGGACAAGAGCCAGATCCCGAACCTGAAAAATCTCGACCCGGCGATCCAGTCGCAGCTCGGCCGCATGGACCCGGGCAACGACTACATGGTGAACTGGCTGTGGGGCTTCACCACGGTCGGCATCAACGTCGACAAGGTCAAGGCCGCCTTGGGCAGCACACCGATGCCCGACAACGTCTGGGACCTGGTCTTCAAACCCGAGTACATCAGCAAGCTCAAGGGCTGCGGCGTGTCGTTCCTCGACTCGGCCACCGAAATCATCCCGGCCACGCTGCACTACCTGGGCAAACCTTCGTTCAGCAAAAACCCGTCGGACTACACCGCGGCGGCGAATACGCTCAAGGCGATCCGCCCGTTCGTGACCCTGTTCAGCTCGTCGGGCTACATCAACGACATGGCCAGCGGCTCGATCTGCCTGGCGCTGGGCTGGTCGGGCGATATCAACATTGCGCGCCAGCGCGCCATTGACGCCAAAAACGGCAATGACATCGTGGTCCTGGTGCCAAAAACCTCCGCCACGCTGGTGTTCGACACGATGGCGATTCCCGCCGACGCGCCCCATCCAAACAACGCGC
>JANOKR010000202.1:0-5663 GCA_031419315.1 Betaproteobacteria bacterium | reverse complement strand
GGCCGAGCGCGCCCGCTACGCCGACACGCTCGAAATCGTGATGCGGGTGTACTTTGAAAAACCCCGCACCACGGTCGGCTGGAAGGGCCTCATCAACGACCCTTATCTCGACTCCAGCTACCGCATCCACGAAGGTCTGCGCATCGCGCGCCAGTTGCTGCTCGAAATCAACCGCCTCGGAGTGCCCGCAGCCGGCGAGTTTCTCGACACCATCAGCCCGCAGTACATCGCCGACCTGATCAGCTGGGGCGCGATCGGCGCGCGCACGACAGAAAGCCAGGTCCATCGCGAGCTGGCCTCGGGCCTGAGCGCGCCGATCGGCTTCAAAAACGGCACCGACGGCAATATCCGCATCGCCATCGACGCGATCCAGGCGGCGGCGCGGCCGCACCATTTTTTGTCGGTGCATAAAAACGGCCAGGTCGCAATCGTCGAGACCAAGGGCAACAAGGACTGCCATGTCATCCTGCGCGGCGGCAAGACCCCCAACTACGACGCTGCCAGCGTCGCCGCGGCCTGCGCCGAGATCGAAGCCGCCAAGCTCGACTGCCGGCTGATGGTCGATTTCAGCCACGCCAATTCGAGCAAGCAGCATCGGCGCCAGATCGACGTCGCGCGCGATGTCGCAGCCCAGGTCGCCGGCGGCTCGAGCTGCATCTTCGGCGCGATGGTCGAGAGCCATCTTGTCGACGGCGCGCAGAAATTCAACCCCGGCAAAGACGACCCGGCGCAGCTTGCCTACGGCCAGAGCATCACCGACGCCTGCCTCGGCTGGGACGATTCGCTCGTCGTGCTCGGCATCCTCAGCGATGCGGTGAAATCGCGGCGCCGGCGCTGATGGCGAGCCGCAGCGCCGGCGCTGGCAAGCGTGTTGCCTGCCGCACTGGCGCTGCCCGCCGCGCCAGCGATTTCGGCAGGTAGAGTCGCAGTCAATGAGCTCAGCCCACCATGACCAGCTTCTCGGCACCCACCTGCACAGCGTTTTTGGCGAGCTCGATGCCGCCGCGCTGGCCCTGCTGCGCGAACATCTGCGCTGGGTCGAGGTTGCCGGCGGGCAGACGCTGATCGAGCAGGGCGAGCCCGGCGACTCGCTGTACCTCATCGTCAGCGGCCGCCTGCGCGCCTACGTGCGCCGCGCCGACAACAGCCAGCGCATGGTGCGCGAGATGGCCCGCGGCGAGATCATCGGCGAGATCGCGATGTACGTCGACGAGCCCCGTTCGGCAACCGTCGTGGCGATCCGCGATTCGGTGCTGGTGCGGCTCGACAAGGAACCCTTTCGCCGCCTGATCGCGCTCAGCCCGCAGGTCTCGCTGGCGCTGACGCGGCAGATCGTGCACCGGCTGAAAACCGAGCATGAGCCCTCGCGGTTTGCCGCGCCAGTGACGATTGGCGTGTTCGCGGTCTCGGCCGCGGTCGACGCCGCACATTTCACCAGGCAGGTCGCGGCAGCGCTGGCCAAAGCCGGCCGCGTCTGCATCGTCGACTCGGCGCAGGCCGGCGCCGGGCTTGCGGCGACCAGCGAAACCGGCGCCACGATGGCCTTGCGGCTGGACGAGATCGAGGCCAACCATGATTTCGTGCTGCTCGTCGCCGACCCGACACCGAGCGCGTGGACCCATCTTTGCGCGCGCCACAGCGACGAGCTGCTGCTGCTCGCCCAGGCTAACGAACCACCGCAGCTGCATGCGGTGGAGCTGCAGTGCATCGTCAGCCGCCCGCCGCGCACCGAAGCCGCCGAGCTGCTGGTGCTGCTGCATCCCGCCGATGCGGCCCATCCGGTGGCCACCGAGGCCTGGCTCGCGCGCCGGCCGCTGGCCGGGCACCTGCATGTGCGCAGCGGTGCCGCTGCCGACCATGCCCGCGTCGCCCGCGTCCTCAGCCGCAGCGCGGTCGGCCTGGTGCTGGCCGGCGGCGGTGCGCGCGGTTTTGCCCACTTCGGCGTGCTGCGTGCGCTGCAGGAAAGTGGCATCGAGGTCGACTTTGTTGGCGGCACGAGCATGGGCTCGGTGATGGGCGCGCTCGTCGCCTCCGACAAGCCGCTGCCAGCGATGTTGAAGATCGCGCGCCACGCCTTTCGCCGCAATCCGACCGGTGACTTCAACATCCTGCCGCTGATCTCGCTGATCAAGGGCCGGCGCCTGCGACAGACGGTTCGCGAAGCGGTGGTCGAGCTGCTCGGCAGCCCGGCGGCCGGCATCGAAGACCTGTGGAAGCCGTTTTTTTGCATCGCCACCAACTACTCACAGGCGCACGAGCTGACCTTGCAGCGCGGCACGCTTCAAAAGGCGCTGCTGGCCAGCACCGCGATTCCCGGCGCGCTGCCGCCGGTGGTGATGGGTGGTGACCTGCTCTGCGACGGTGGCACCTTCAACAATTTCCCGGTCGACGTGATGCGTGGCCTGCGCGGTGTCGGCACCGTGATCGGCGTCGACCTCGGCAGCCAGCGGCCCAAACCGCTGACCTTCGACGAAGTGCCCGGCACCTGGGCGCTTTTGCGCGACCGCCTGCGTCCGCACAACCGGCGCCGCTACCGCCTGCCCAGCCTGGCGGCATATTTGATGAACGTGACGATCCTGTACAGCATCTCGCGGCGCGCGGAGTCGCAGCGCGCCGCAGATATCGTCTTCAACCCGCCGCTGTACCGGGTCGGGCTGCTGCAGTGGGGTCGATTCGACTCGATCGTCGAACAGGGTTACACGCACGCCAAGGAAGTGTTGGCGCGGCCCGAGATTGCGGCCAGGCTCAAGCGGGATGGCGGCTGACGCGGCCGGGGATGCGCTGCTCGGCATACTCGGGGCGGTTTTTCAGCGAACTGCGTTCAGGGTGACAACATGACGACGTTGGGCTACGTTTTTGGATTCATCGGCGCTGCGCTCACGGTGGCCAGCTACCTGATGAAAAACATGCTGCCGCTGCGGCTGGTGGCGCTGGTGGCGAACGTGTTTCTCATCGTCTACGCGGTGCAGGGTGGTTCATGGCCGACGGTGGCGCTGTACCTGGCGATGATCCCGATCAACCTGAAAAAGGTATTCGAGATCCGCAAGCTGGTGCGCGCGATCGAAAACGCCAAGGCCGATACGCCGATTGGCGACTGGCTGTTGCCGCACATGCTGCGCCGCGAAGCGCCGGCCGGCCAGACGCTGTGGAAAAAGGGCGATATCGCCACCGAGATGGTCTATGTGCACAGCGGCCGGCTGGCGCTCGTCGAGTACGGCCAGACGCTGGGCCCGGGCAATCTGGTCGGGGAGATCGGCCTGTTTGCGCCCGACAACCGGCGCACCGGCACCATCGTCTGCGAAACCGCGTGCACGCTGTACACACTCTCGGCCGACGGCATGGCGCAGCTGTATTACCTGAACCCCAAACTCGGCTTCCACGTCATGCGGCTCGTCGTCGGCCGGCTGATGCACGACACCGAGGTCGCCCGCGGCGCGATCAGCGCAACAGCGCCCACACCGGCTCGATCCAGCGCCTGAACACGCCCGGCGGTGTGCCGTCGAGACGCGCGCGGGGCCTGGCTTAAGCGCTCACTCACTGCCGCCTGAGTCGCCGCCTGACTCGCTGGCCGGGCCGCCGCCCGGGCCTTCGCTCTCCTGCCGCTGCAGGCGCTCGCTGCGCCAATAAACATCGTCGCCACCGAGGCCGTCGAGATTGGCGCGGTTGAGCACGCGGGCCAGCACAAACAGCAGGTCCGACAAGCGGTTCAGATATTGCCGCGGCGCGTCGTTGACAGCGCTCTGCGCGGCCAGCGCAACCAGCGCGCGCTCGGCGCGCCGCGCCACCGTGCGGCTGACATGCAGCAGCGCCGCGCTGCGGGTGCCCGCCGGCAGGATGAATTCCTTGAGCCGCGGCAACGCGGCGTTGTACTGCGCCAGCGCTTCGTCCAGGCGCAGCACCGCATCGGCCTTGAGCAAGGTGTAGCCCGGAATCGACAACTCACCACCGAGGTTGAAAAGCTCGTGCTGGATCACCACCAGCAGCGCGCGCACGTCGTCAGGCAAGGGCTCGCACAGCAGCACGCCCAGGCCCGAGTTCAGCTCGTCGACATCACCCATCGCCTGCACGCGCAGATGGTCTTTGGCGACACGCGTGCCGTCACCCAGGCCGGTGCTGCCGTCGTCACCGGTGCGGGTGGCGATTTGTGTGAGTCGATTGGCCATGCCGGCGATGCTAGCCGGGATAGAACAGCAGCGACTGCCTAGAATGCGGCTTCAAACTCGCTCAATCGCGCTCCACCGCGCACCGAGGACCAGGCCATGAATGCACCGCTGCCCAACCACCTGCTGCACCAACCGCGCCTTGTTCCCGCCGCGATGCTGGCCGCGCTGCGCGCGCACTTTGGTGAGCGCTGCTCGACCGCCACCGCGGTGCGCGAGCAGCATGGCCGCGACGAATCGGCGCTGGCCGCGATGCCGCCCGAAGTTGTCGTCTTCTGTGAGAGCACCGCAGATGTTGTGGCCGTGCTCCAACAAGCCAGCGCGCATGCCGTGCCGGTGATCCCGTTTGGCATCGGCTCGTCGCTCGAAGGCCACTTGCTCGCGGTGCAGGGCGGCGTCAGCGTCGATGTCTCGCGCATGAACCGCATCGTGCGCGTGAATGCCGACGACCTGACGGTGACCGTCGAGGCCGGGGTCACCCGCGAGCAGCTCAACCGCGAGATCCGCGACACGGGTTTGTTTTTCCCGATCGACCCCGGCGCGAATGCTTCGCTCGGCGGCATGGCCGCCACCCGCGCCAGCGGCACGAACGCGGTGCGCTACGGCACGATGCGCGAGAACGTACTTGGCCTGACCGTCGTCACCGCCAGCGGCGAGGTCATTCACACCGGCACCCGGGCGAAGAAGTCCAGCGCCGGCTACGACCTGACGCGGCTGATGGTCGGCAGCGAAGGCACGCTGGGCGTGATGACCGAGGTCACGCTCAAGCTCTATCCGCTGCCCGAGGCGGTGCGCGCGGCGACCTGCAATTTCCCGAGCATCGACGCCGCGGTGCGCACGACGATCCAGATCATCCAGATGGGGGTGCCGATCGCGCGCTGCGAGCTGCTCGACGCGAATGCGATCCGCGGCGTCAACAAACATTCGCACCTGACGCTGCAAGAGTCACCGATGTTGTTGATGGAGTTCCACGGCAGCGAGGCCGGCGTCACCGAGCAAAGTGCACTGGTGCAAGAAGTTGCGCTCGAACATGGCGGCCAGGCCTTTCAGTGGGCGAGCACACCGGAAGAGCGGACCAAACTCTGGACCGCCCGCCACCAGTCGTATTTCGCGGCACTGCAGATGCGCCCGGGCTGCCGCTGCCAGAGCACCGATACCTGCGTGCCGATCTCGCACCTGGCCGAGAGCATCAACGAGTCGGTCGCCGAGGCCGATGCTGCTGGCGTGCCGTACTGGATCGTCGGCCATGTCGGCGACGGCAATTTCCACCTGAGCTGGCTGATCGACCCCGACGACGAACAGGAGCGCGCGACGATCGAGCGCCTGGGCGTGCAGATGGTGCAGCGCGCGCTGCGCCTGGAAGGCACCTGCACCGGCGAACATGGCATCGGGCTGCACAAGATGCCCTACCTGGTCGACGAGGCCGGCGCGGGCGCGGTGCAGATGATGCGCAGCATCAAACATGCGCTCGACCCGAAGAACATCATGAACCCGGGCAAGATC
>JANOKR010000201.1:0-4744 GCA_031419315.1 Betaproteobacteria bacterium | reverse complement strand
TCCGCACGCTGCGCGAAGCGCACCGGTATATCGGCGTGCAGGCCAGCACCGGCTACGACATCAGCCCGGCGGCCGAGTGGCTGCTCGACAACTTTCATCTCATCGAAGCGCAGTTGAAGGAGATCCACGAGGGCCTGCCGCGCAGCTACTTCCGCAGCCTGCCGATGCTCATCAACGAGCCGCTGGCCGGCCTGCCCCGGGTCTACGGCGTCGCCTGGGCCTTCGTCGCCCATACCGACGGCGCTTTCGACGAGACGCTGTTGATGCAGTTCCTCAGCGCCTACCAGGAAACGCGCGAGCTCAGGCTGGCCGAGATGTGGGCGCTGCCGACCACGCTGCGCGTGGTGCTCATCGAAAACCTGCGCCGCCTGGCCGAACGTGTGGCCACCAACAAGGCCGCGCGCGAAGTCGCCAACCTGTGCTGCGACCGCCTCGACACCTGCACCGTCGCTACGCTGCAAGCGGTGCACGCGCTGCTCGGGCAGCGCGGCGTCGGCCTCGTATTCCTGACCCAACTGGCGCAACGCCTGCAAGATGGCCGCACCGCCGGTGACGGCAGCGACCGCGCCGATTTGCAGGCCTGGCTGCGCAAAGCCCTGCCTGACCTGGCTGCGATGCAGACGCAGCAGATCACCGACCAGGCGGCCGACAACCTGAGCGTGAGCAACGCACTGACTTCGCTGCGCGCCATCGGCGACGCCGACTGGCCCGACATCGTCGCCCGCACCAGTGCCTTGATGCGCCTGATGCTGACTTCGCCCTTGTTCGAGGCCGAGCACGCCATCACACGCGACCAGACGCTGCACGGCATCGAGCGCCTGGCGCGGCGCAGTCGCCGCAGCGAAGGCGCGGTGGCGCAAACCCTGCTCGACCTGATGCATGCCGCCGATGACGGCTCTGCCGCGGTGGCCAGCCACTGGCTGCGCGGCGCCGGCCGGCCGGTCCTCGTGCAGGCGCTCGGCCTGGACGAGCGCCTGGCCCGCGCCTGGCGCCCGCTGGCCCGCCGCCTGGCCCTGCCCGCCTACCTCGGCCTGCTGCTGCTGGGCAGCTTCGGGCTGGTGGCCTGGATCCTGGTGCGTCATGCCGCCGGCCTGGTGGGCAGCCCGGTGCCCTGGATCACCGGCGTGGGCGCGGCGCTGATGCTGTGGCCTGCGTCCGAGGCCTTGGTGGCCTTCATCAACCGGCTCATCAGCGAATCGACCCAGCCGCAAGCGTTGCCACGGCTGGCGTTGGCCAACGGCATCCCGCCCGAGCACCGCGTCATGGTCGTCATTCCGGCGATGTTGACGGCTGCTGCATCGATCCACGAGTTGGTGCACCGGCTGCAACTGCACTACCTGGCCAACCCCGAACGCTGCGCGCAGTTCGCGCTGCTCACCGACTGGGCCGACGCCGATACCGCGCAGGCGCCGATCGACGAAGCCCTGTTGGCGCTGGCGGTGCAACAAGTCAGCGCGCTCAACGCCGCGCACGCAAACGACGACGACGCACCGCGTTTCATCGTGCTGCACCGCGCCCGCCGTTTCAGCGACACCGAGCAACGCTGGATCGGCTGGGAGCGCAAGCGCGGCAAGCTCGAGCAACTGGTGGCCGCGCTGGCAGCGGGCACGCAGGCCGGGTTCCTCGATCTCGGCGCAGCCTCGCACATCGCACCCGGCACACGCTACATCGTGACGCTGGACAGCGACACCCAGCTGCCGCCGGGCAAGCTGCGCGAGTTGGTGGGCGTGGCCGCGCATCCGCACAACCAGCCCGCGCTCGACGCCGGCGGCCAAAACGTGGTGCGCGGCTATGGCATCCTGCAGCCGCGCATCGTCACCCCGCTGCCAGCGCCGAGCGACTTCACGCTCTACCACTGGCTGTTCGCCGGTCAGTCTGGCATCGACCCCTACAGCGCCGCCAGCTCGGAGGTCTACCAGGATCTGTTCGGCGCCGGCAGCTACACCGGCAAGGGCCTGCTCAATGTGCGCGCGATGCATGCCGTGCTCGCTGGCCGCCTGCCCGAAGGCCTGGTGCTGAGCCACGACCTGCTCGAAGGTGCGATGGCACGCTGCGCGGCGGTGACCGACATCTCGGTGATCGAAGACGCGCCCTTCCATGCCGACGTGGCGATGGCGCGCGTGCACCGCTGGACCCGCGGCGACTGGCAGTTGCTGCCGATCCTGTTGCAGCCGCGGCGCTACCGGCTGCGCGCGATCGACCGCTGGAAGATGTTCGACAACCTGCGCCGCTCGCTCGTCGCGCCGATGTCGCTGGCCCTGCTGGTCTGGGCTCTGGTGACCGACTTCGTCTCGCCCGGGGCGGCCCTGCTGTTGGTGCTGGCGGCGTATGCGGCCGGGCCGTTGATGGGCGCGGTGGCTGGTTTTTCACCCAGCCGCGACGACATCGCCAAGCGCCATTTCTACCACCAGGCAGCGGCCGATCTGGGCCGTGTGCTGTGGGCCGGCTTGTGGCAGTTGGCGCAGTTGCTGCAACAAGCGCTGATGGCGGTTGACGCGATCGTGCGCGCCCTCTACCGCATGGCCGTCAGCCGCCGCCAACTGCTGCAATGGACCACCGCCGCGGCCGTGCAAGCCTCGGTGAAAACGGAATTCACGGCGCTGTTGCGCCGGCACGGCAGCCTGCCACTGGTGGCGGCCGTGCTGCTCGGCGCCATGCTCGCCGCGGGCACACGCCAAGCGCTGCTGGCCGGGCTGCTGTGTGCAATCTGGGCCGCTTCGCCGCTGTGGATCTGGTGGGTCAGTCGGCCGCAGCCGCCACCCAGGGACGCCACGCTGCCCCCGGTTGACCAGGCCTACTTGCAAGGCATTGCGCGCGACACCTGGCGCTACTTCGAGCGCTGCGTCGGGCCCGACGACCGGCACCTGCCGCCCGACAACCTGCAGACCCTGCCGCACGACATGCTGGCGCACCGCACCTCGCCGACCAATATCGGCTTGTACCTGCTCAGCGCGGCCTGCGCCAAGGCTTTCGGCTGGATCGGCACCGAAGAGTTGCTGACGCGGCTTGAAGCCACTCTGGCCACCCTGACGACGCTGCAACGCCACCGCGGACACTTCCTCAATTGGTACGACACGCAGAGCGGCATGCCGCTGCTGCCGATGTATGTGTCCACCGTGGACAGCGGCAACCTCGCCGGCCATCTGCTCGCCGTGGCGCAGGCCTGCCGCGAGCTTGCACGCGAACCGCAGGACGAGCCCACGCTGCAACGCCTGGACGCCGTCGCGCGCGAGTGCGAACGGACCGCATGGGCGGCTGACTTCAGTTTCCTCTACCACCGCAAGCGCCATCTGTTCCACATCGGCTACCGCGTTACCGAGCAGGAACTCGATGCCGGCTTTTACGACCTGCTCGCCTCGGAGTCGCGCTTGACGAGCCTGCTGGCGATCGCCAAGGGCGACGTGCCGGTGAGCCATTGGGCATCGCTGGGGCGGCCGTTCTACGCCGTCGGCCGACGCGCCGGTCTGCGTTCGTGGTCGGGCTCGATGTTCGAGTACCTGATGCCAACGTTGGTGCTCGACGAGCCGCACGGCAGTGTCCTGCGCGACGCCTGCCAGGCGGCGCTGTTCGAGCAGATCGCCTACGCCCAGGCCCATGGCGTGCCCTGGGGCATCTCGGAATCGGCCTACGCCGGCCGCGACCACACGCTGGCCTACCAGTACGCACCGCAAGGCGTGCCGCGGCTGGCGCTGCGCCGTACGCCACCCGACGAACTGGTCATCGCACCTTATGCCAGCGCGTTGGCATCACAAATTGCCGCGCACCGAGCCTGCTTGAACTTCGCGGCGTTGCAGGGCTTGGCTGCCCGAGGCGACCTGGGTTTCATCGAGGCGCTGGACTTCACGCCGTCGCGGCAGACCGACAGCGAGATCTCCACCCCGGTGGCCACCTTCATGGCACACCACCAGGGCATGACCATCGTGGCCCTGGCCAACGTGCTGCTCGGCGGCGTGGCGCGGCGCTGGGGCATGGCCAACCCGCACATCGAAGCGGTGGCCTCGCTGCTGCACGAGCGCGCGCCGCGCGAGGTCTCGCTGCTCTACGCGCCGCCGTCGGGGCCGCCCGGGCTGGCGCCGCAACGGCGCCGCGCACCGGGCTTGCTGCGCGAGGTGTTGCCGGGCGACGCGGCGCTGCAACCGACCCATGTGCTGGGCAACGGGCGCTACAGCGTGACCCTGCGCGCCAACGGCGCCGGCACCAGCCGCTGGGGCACGATCGGCATCACGCGCTGCCGTGACGATGCGCTGCGCGATGCCCATGGCAGCTTCTTCTACCTGCGCTGGGACCGGCAGCCGCAGCCGGTGTCGATCACGCAGCATCCGGCGCCCGACCCGCAGGCGCAATACAAGAGCCTGTACCACGCCGACCGCGTCTGCTTCGACGCTGCCTGGCCGGAGTTGCAGGCCCACACGACGGTCTGGGTCAGTCCCGAAGACGATATCGAGTTCCGCCGCGTCGAGCTGCACAACCTCGACGACCGCAGCCTCGATATCGAGCTGATGTCGGCGTTTGAAGTCACCCTGGCCGAAGCACGCGCCGACGAAGCCCACCCGGCCTTCGGCAACCTCTTTGTGCGCGCGCAATGGCTGGCCGCGCACCAGGCGCTGCTGTTCGAACGCAAGCCGCGGCTGGCCACCGAGCAGGGATTGCAGGCCGCGCATTTCCTGGCCGACAGCGACGCCCAGGTGATCAGCGTACAGGTGCAGACCGACCGCCAGCGCTGGCTCGGCCGCAACCGCGCGGC
>JANOKR010000200.1:0-1517 GCA_031419315.1 Betaproteobacteria bacterium | reverse complement strand
GATCGTGGGCACGACGGCGGTGGCCGCGCTGGAGACGACTTCAGGCGTACCGCGGGTGTCGGTGTAGAAGGCCTGGGCACGCAGTTGCAGCCCGCCCAAAGCGGCGTTGACGACCAGCGTGGCCGGGCCGAGGTCGACGACATTGGTCCAGGTCGTGCCGTTGGGTGAAGACTGCCAGCGCCAACTCACGGGCCCGAGACCATCGGCGTCGACCAGCGTGGGCGAGGCAGTCAGCGTGCTGCCGATCGCGGCGGTACCGCTGACGCTGACGCTGCCGGTGGGCGGGTCGTTGACGTTGGCCACCGCGGCAGTGGCGGTGCTGGTCAGCAGTTCGGCCGACCCCCACCCGTCGATGAAATTTACGCGCACCGAAACCGCTTCGCCAACGTCGGCATCAGCCAGGACATAGGTTGCCGCCGTCGCGCCAACAATCGGGGCGCCAGCGCGCACCCACTGGTAGCTGAAAGGCCCCAGGCCGTCGGCGTCGGTGATGCTGGCTGGGTTGGCGCTGAGGATCTGGTTTTCGGTTGCGGCGCCGATGATCGTGACCGCTCCAGCAGGCACGTCGTTGACGTTGGCGACCGCCGGCGCGGCAACGCTGGTCAGCGACTCGCTGCTGCCGTGGATGTCAGTGAAACTGACGCGCAGCGATATCGCCTGGCCGACATCGGCGTCACCGAGCAGGTACGTCGACGCGGTCGCGCCAACGATCGGCGTACCCGCGCGCAGCCACTCGTAGCTGAAGGCACCCAGGCCGTCGATGTCGTTGATGCCCGAGGTGTCGGCGCTAAGCGTCTGGTCCTCGGTCGGCGTGCCGCTGATCGTCGGGCTGCCGGTGGCGGGGTCATTGACATTCAACACGGCGCTGGTTTCAGCGCTCGTCAGCGATTCAGCAAAACCCTGTCCGTCAGTAAAGCTTAAGCGCACCGAGACGAACTGGCCAACATCGGCATCGCCCAGGGTGTAAGTCGACACCATGGCGCCGGCGATCGGCGATCCGGCGCGCAGCCACAGGTAGCTGAAGGTACCCACGCCGTCGGGGTCGCCGATCGTGCTGGTGTCGGTGCTGAGCGTCTGGTCTTCGATCGGGTTGCCGTTGATGATCACAGCGCCAGTAGGCGGGGCGTTGGCATTGCCGATCGGGCCGGTGGCGGTACTGGCCAGCGACTCGGCGGTGTCGTGGGCATCGACAAAACCAACCCGCACCGAGATCAAGTGCCCGACATCGGCAATGCCCAGGCTGTAGTCCGACCCGTTGGCCCCGACGATGGCAAGGCCATCGCGCAGCCACTCGAAGTCGAAGACGCCCAGGCCGTCGGCATCGGCGATGCCATCGGTGCTGGCGTTCAAGGTCTGGTTCTGTGTTGGCGTGCCGGTGATCGTCGGGCTGCCGCTGGGTGCATCGTTGACATTCGCTACTGCCGCGGTGGCGGCGCTGGTCAACACTTCGCTGCTGCCCAGCGCGTCGGTGAAACTCACCCGCAGCGAGATCTGCGCGCCGACATCGGCATCACCCA
>JANOKR010000199.1:0-7337 GCA_031419315.1 Betaproteobacteria bacterium | reverse complement strand
TGCCGTTGCGGGCCTTGATGGCGCGCAACCCAAGGGTCGATTGGGCCGCGGTGGACGACGTCATTTTCGGCTGCGCCAACCAGGCCGGCGAAGACAACCGCAACGTCGCGCGCATGAGCTCACTTCTTGCCGGCCTGCCGGTGGTGGTGAGCGGCGCGACCATCAACCGGCTCTGCGGCTCGGGGCTCGACGCGCTGGGCACCGCGGCACGGGCGATCAAGGCCGGCGAGGCGCAGTTGATGATCGCCGGCGGGGTCGAGAGCATGAGCCGGGCGCCGTTTGTGATGCCCAAGGCCGACACCGCGTTTGCGCGCAACAACGCGGTCTACGACACGACGATCGGCTGGCGCTTCGTGAACCGGCTGATGAAAGAGCTGCACGGCGTCGACTCGATGCCAGAGACGGCTGAAAACGTGGCCAAGGAATTTGGCATCGAGCGCGAAGCCCAGGACCGCATGGCGCTGGCCTCGCAGTTGAAAGCGGTGGCCGCGCAGCAAGCCGGTTTTTTCGACGCCGAGATCACGCCTGTGAACGTCGCGCAGAGTGGAAGCCGCACAAAGGCTTCCACGGGCGACGCCGTCATCGTGACCAAGGACGAACACCCGCGCGAGACTTCGCTCGACGCGCTGGCCAGGCTCAAACCGATCGTGCGCCCCGACGGCACCGTGACCGCGGGCAATGCCAGCGGTGTCAACGATGGCGCCTGTGCGCTGCTCGTGGCCAGCGAAGCCGCCGCGGTGCGGCATGGCCTGACACCGCGCGCGCGCATCGTCGGCATGGCCACCGCGGGCGTGGCGCCGCGCATCATGGGTATCGGCCCGGCACCGGCGACCCGCCGCGTGCTCGAGCTCACCGGTTTGTCGCTGGCGCAGATGGACGTCATCGAATTGAACGAAGCGTTTGCCGCGCAGGGGCTGGCGGTGCTGCGCGACCTCGGGCTGCAAGACGACGACCCGCGTGTCAACCCGAACGGTGGCGCGATCGCGCTCGGCCATCCGCTCGGCGCCAGTGGCGCGCGGCTGGCGACGACCGCCGTCAACCAGCTCCATCGCCTGAACGGCGGGCGTGGTGGCCAGGCGGGACGTTATGCGCTGTGCACGATGTGCATCGGTGTCGGCCAGGGCATCGCGTTGATCCTCGAGCGCGTGTGACTGGGAGCGCCGCCGTGAACTTCGAAACCATCACCACCGAGATCAGCGAAGGCATCTTCACGCTGACGCTGAACCGGCCGGAAAAGCTCAACGCCTTCACCGCGACGATGGCCGCCGAGCTGATCGCGGCTTTTGACGCGGCCGATGCCGACGACGCGGTGCGCGCGATCATCGTCACCGGCGCCGGCCGCGCTTTTTGCGCTGGTGCTGACCTCGGCGCCGGTGCAAAAACCTTCGACTACGCCGCGCGCAGCGACCGCCCCGGTCGCAGCCCGCCGGTCGGCGCCGATGGCCAGCCCGAAGACCAGCCCGAAGGCCCACCCGACTGGGGCGACGAGGCGGTGCGCGACCTCGGCGGGCGCGTCACGCTGCGCATCTTCGAATGTCTCAAACCGGTGATCGCCGCCATCAACGGCCCGGCGGTGGGCATCGGCGCGACGATGTTGCTGCCGATGGATATCCGGCTCGCGGCCGACGACGCGCGTTTTGGTTTTGTCTTCACGCGCCGCGGCATCGTGCCCGAGGCCGCATCGAGCTGGTTCCTGCCGCGCCTGGTCGGCATCTCGCGGGCGCTTGAATGGAGTTTTTCCGGACGTGTATTTCCGGCCGCCGAAGCGCTGGCCGGCGGCTTGGTGCGCCAGCTTTACCCGATCACCGACCTGTTGCCCGCCGCGCGCGCGATCGCCCGCGAAATCGCCGACCACACGGCGCCGGTATCGGTGGCACTGACGCGGCAAATGATGTGGCGCATGCTTGGCGCCGAGCACCCGATGCAGGCCCACCGCATCGACAGCCGCGCGATCTTTTCGCGCGGCGCATCGGCTGACGCCAAAGAAGGTGTGATGTCGTTTCTTGAAAAGCGCCCGGCGGTCTTTTGCGACAAAGTGTCGACCGATATGCCGCCGTTTTACCCCTGGTGGGAGCCGCCGCGCTACGAATGAAGTCAGGCGACGCGCGCACCGGTCCGCCGCGCTGGTGTCGGCTGGCGAACAGACCGGGATCGCCCTGATGCGCGGCCTGCGGCGCCGGTGCGTAATGGCCTGTTGTTCAACCCCGCAAGAAGGAATTTGCCCATGAAAACCAAGCCCCGCGCGTTGGCCTTGTCGGCCGCCGCAGCTGCCTTGCTCGCGGCCTGCGCCATCGTCCCGAGTTCCGGCCCGATGAGCTTTTTCATCACCAGCGTGAGTCCAGGCAATGGCGGCAATCTCGGCGGCCTCGCGGGCGCCGACGCACATTGCCAGAATCTCGCGGCCGCGGCAGGCGCGGGCAGCCGCAGCTGGCGCGCCTATCTCAGCACCAGCTACATCCCCCCCAACGCAACGTCTGCCGTCCATGCCCGCGACCGCATCGGCAAGGGGCCGTGGTTCAACGCCAAGGGCGTCTTGATCGCCAGCGATCTGGCCCAGCTGCACGGCGCCAACAACCTGAGCAAGCTGACCGCGCTCACCGAGAAGGGTGGCGTGGTCAACGGTCGCGGCGACACGCCGAACATGCACGACATCCTAACCGGGTCCCGGCCCGATGGCACGGCCTACCCGGCGTTCCCGGGCCAGCCCAACCTGACCTGCGGCGAGTGGACCCGCGAAGCGAATGCGTTTGCAGTCGTCGGCCACCATGACCGGCTGCAGAACACGCCGGTCACGGACCCCTGGGCGGAGTCGTGGAACTCGTCGCACTTGACCGTTAGCTGCAGCAAGGACGATTTGCCGAAGTCCGGTGGCGCGGGCCTGTTCTATTGCTTCGCAGCCAACTAAAGCCCAGCCGCACCAGCCGCGCCTGCCGCGGCAGGCGCGGCGCGCTCAGCCGCCAAGCTCGATCTCTACGCCTTCGACGATGACGCGCTGCAGTTGCAGCGCGCCGTCGAGCACCACCAGGTCGGCCCAGGCGCCGGCCTCGATGCGGCCGCGGTCTTGCAGCCCGAGCAGGTCGGCGGCATAGGTCGACACGCGCCGCGAGGCGTCGTCGAGCGTGAGCCCCAGGCCGACGAGGTTGCGCAGCGCCTGGTCCATCGTCAAGGTGCTGCCGGCCAGCGTGCCGTCGGCCAGGCGCACACCGCCGAGGCATTTGGTCACGGTGTGGCGGCCGAGCCGGTAGTCGCCGTCGGGCATGCCGGCTGCCGCTGTCGAATCGGTGACGCAATACAGGCAGGGGATCGCTCGCAGCGCCACCCGCAGCGCGCCGGGGTGCACATGCAACAGGTCGGGGATGATCTCGGCATGCCGGGCATGCGCCAGCGCGGCGCCGGCCATGCCCGGTGCACGGTGGTGCAAGCCGCTCATCGCGTTGAAGAGATGGGTGAAGCCGGCCGCACCGGCTTCGAGCGCGGCAACGCCGTCTTCATAACTGCCGTCGCTGTGCCCGGCCTGGACGACAAAACCGGCCGCACGCAGCGGTGCGATCAGCGCCAGATGGCCGGGCAATTCAGGCGCCAGCGTGACCAGCCGGATCGGCGCCAGCGCATGCAGCGCCAGCACGTCGTGCATCGAGCCCGGTTGCACGAAGTCGGGTTGCGCGCCGAGTTTGCCGGCATTGATGAAAGGCCCTTCGAGATGGACACCGAGCACGCGCGCTGCGCCGCTCGGGCGCTGCTGGATGGCTGCGGCCGCGGCCAGAACAGCGCTGCGGATCTCGGCCATCGGCGCGGTCATCGTCGTTGCCAGCAGTGCCGTCGTGCCGTGGCGGGCATGCAGCCGCGCGATCGCCGCGACGGCGTCGCCGCCCTGCATCGTGTCGTGGCCACCGCCGCCATGCACATGCAGGTCGACAAAACCCGGCAGCACGATCGGCAGTGTCGAGTGGCGCACATCGGCTTCGCTGACCGGCGTGCCGCTGACGCGGCGCACGTGGCCATCGGCGATATCGACATGACCACGCAAAAACGCGCCGGCCGGCCCGAGAATATGACCGTCAATGCGGCCTTCAACGCGGCCGTCAGCGCGGCCTTCGTCCGGACCTGCAACGCGGCGCGGCAGATTCACTTCAGCTCACTTCGGCGGCTGGAATTCGGGCACGCCAAACTGCCACAGGAAAAACGACCAGACATCGGCGGTGCGCTCGAGCGCCTGCGCGCGGGTCGACCCCGAACCGTGGCCGGCTTCGTACTCCAGCCGCAGCAGCACGGGTTTGTCGGCGGCGGCATTGGTGGCATTGGTGGCATTCGTTGCGGCATTGATCGCGGCCAGCCGCGATGCAAATTTGGCCGACTGCCAGACATCAACGCGGATATCGTTGACACCATGCGTGAGCATCACCGCCGGGTAGCGGACGCCGTCGCGCAACTGGTGATAACTGCTCATCGCCAGCAACGCGCGGAACTCGTCTTCTTTCTTGATCGTGCCGAACTCGGGGATATTGGCTTCGCCGTTGGCGCTGAACTCGGCGCGCATCATGTCCATCGTGCCGACGGCCGGCACCGCGGCGGCAAACAGCGCCGGCGTTTCGGTGATCGCACCGCCGACGAAGATGCCGCCGGCGCTGCCGCCGTAGATGCCGATGCGCTCGGGTTGGGTGTAGCCGTTGGCCACCAGCCACTGGCCGGCGGCGATGGCGTCCTTCCAGGTATTCGGCTTGGTCGCCTTGCGTCCGGCGTCATGCCAGGTCGTGCCAAACGCGCCACCACCGCGCACATGGGCGATCGCAAAAACACCGCCGCGCTCGAGCCAGGCGTACCAGCGCGGGCTGAAAAACGGCTCGTCTGATAAACCGTAGGCGCCGTAGCCGTAGACGATCGCCGGGTTGCTGCCGTCGAGCTTGACCCCCTTGCGCGAGATCACCGATACCGGCACCTGCACGCCGTCATGGCTGCGCACCATCACCTCGCGGGCTTCGATATCGTCGGGTGAGTCGAAGTTGCCGTCCTGCACCAGCGGCAGCTTGCTGGTCTTGCCGCTGGCCGGGTCGAAAGCGTAGTCCTTGGGCATATTCGCCCAGCCACCCAGGCTGACGATCACGCCGTCCTGTTTGCCGCTCGCCGAGCCTAAGTCGACATTGCCGATCACCGGCGTGTTGATGCGCTCGCTGCGGACTGAGGTTATTGCCGGCGTCGCGCCGGCAGCGCCGAATACGATGCGGTGCAGGCCCAGGTTGGCACCCTCGCGGCGGGTCACGTAGACGGCATCACGCGCGCCGGCAATATTTTCGATGACGGCGTCGCTTTGGGCCATCACCACCTGCGCGCGCTGGATGTCCGACGCCGCGTCCAGCGGCAGGCGCAGCAGCTGGTAGCGCGGCGCACCCTTGGCGCTTTTCAGGATCAGCGCGCCGCCGTGTACGGCAAAACTGGTGACCTCGTCTTCGACGTCGAAGACCTTGCGCCAGACCGCCTTGCCGCTGAGCACGCTGGCCATCTCGGCGATAAAAAGTATGCCGCGGCGGTCGACCCCCAGGCTGATCCAGGTCGCTGCCAGGCTCGTGCCGGCGACCTCGAAGGTGTAGGGGTCGGCGTAACTCGGCAGCTTCAGCTCGGGGTTGCGGCTGGGACTCATGATGGCGCGGTCGGCGCGGTCTTTGTCGAGCTTCGCATCGAGCGAGCGGAAATGCCGTGTGTTGTCAGAGAAGCGCTCGGTCGGCGCCATCGACGCGTAACCCTCGCGCAGCCGCGAGTAGAAAAACCCGCTGCCATCGCCGAGCCAGCTGGTCGACGCAAAACGGATGCGGTCGATCGGCTCGAGCAGCGGCTTGGCCGTTGCCACATCGATGACGTGCAGCACGCCGATCTCACCCCCGCCGACCTGCACCGAATAGGCCAGCTTCGCGCCGTCGGGCGAGGGCTGGTAGTCCATGATCGCGTGCGGCCGGCCGGCGGCTTTGCTCAACGCTTCGGGGTCGACGATGACCGTATCGCGACCGCTTGGGCCGTCGCGCCAGACGAGGCGGAACTGGTCTTCGCCGGGGTTGCGGCGCAGGAAAAACAGGCGCCCGTTGTCGGCCCGAACGACCCGCTGCGTGAGGCCGCCGACCGAGGCTTCGATGGTGCGCATGCGCGCCATCAACGGCACCCGGCCGGGGATGCGCGCGAGCACGCCGTTGGTGGCGTCGGCCTGCGCGCGCAGCCATTGCTGGACGGCCGGGTCGGTGACGTTTTCAAGGTGGCGGTAGGGGTCGGGCACGGCGGTGCCCCAGTGCGTTTCAGTGACGCTGCCGGCGGGCAGCGGCGGCGGCACCTCGACCCCGGCGACATTGCGGGCCTGAGCTGGGCCGAGCAGCAGGCCGGCCGCGGCGAGCGTGGCCAGTGCAGCGGCGACCGCGACCAACCGGCGCGCAGCCGCATCGTTGGCCGACAAAAATTTCGAGTTCATGCGCACGCCTTCGGGCCGATGCCGGCCGCTGTGGTGGGTAGGCGCGCAGCGTAACCCAGGCGTCGTGGCGCAGCGGCTCAGGGCTCGCCGTCCCAGTAGTCAACACTCTGGCTGCGGCGCTGGATGGCTGCGAAGACCCTTTCGTCGCCAGCACCCGCCGACGCCAGGTATTTGCCGGAGTCGGGGTACTCGCAGATCTCGGGTGTTTCGCGCGTGCTGACGCTCAGGTATTTGATCGGCGCGTCGGACGTGTTGAGGATCTGGTGCGGGTACTCGGGGCCGGGCGGGATGAAGATCACATCGCCAGCGCGGATCGGCAGATGTTCACCCGCCACCCGCAGCGTGCCGCTGCCTTCGAGCACGATGAACATCTCTTCTTGCGCGTGGTGAAAGTGGTAGGGGCAACTCTGTTTGCCCGCCGGCACGGTGTCGATCGACGCACCGAGTTTTTGTGCCGCGGTGCCGGGTGCCAGCCGGGCGCCCAGGTTTTCGTAAAGCGGCGGGCGCGACCAGGGCTCCATCGACGCTTCGTTGAAATTGCGAATGAGCTTTTGTGCCAGGCGTGTTGCGGTGTCGTTCATGGCGGCAGATTGTGCCGGGGCCGGCGCTTCGCCTGCGAAGTGCTGTGGCGCGGTTCGTGTCGTCGCGTTTCAAGGTCCGCGCGATGCTGGCGTGGGTGTCGAGTAACCGGCTCCGTTCATGCCACGCCGCTTGTATCGCGGCGCGGCCTTCAGCAGCCGTGAAGAGCCTTCCGGCTCTTCACGCGCGGCTTCAGTCCCCCGGCGTCGGCCTATGGCCGCCACCTCCTCCTTTACTTCACGGAGCCGGTCACCCAACACCCGCGCCAGCAGGCACCCATTTCGCCCACAAAGGTATTCGCAGCGTCGGG
>JANOKR010000198.1:0-6397 GCA_031419315.1 Betaproteobacteria bacterium | reverse complement strand
TGTGGCAGTCACCGCCGGTCCAGATGAAGTCGCCCAGCGCCAGCTCGCATTGCTGGGCCACCATATGCGTCAGCAGCGCGTAGCTCGCGATGTTGAACGGCACACCCAGGAAGGTGTCTGCGCTGCGCTGGTAGAGCTGGCAGCTCAGGCGGCTGTCGGCGACGTAGAACTGGAAGAAGGCATGGCAGGGCATCAAGGCCATCTGCGGCAGCGCGGCGACGTTCCAGGCGCTGACGATGATGCGGCGTGAATCGGGGTTGCTCTTGAGTTGCTGCACAACCTGTGCGATCTGGTCGATATGGCCGCCATCGGGGGTCGGCCAGCTGCGCCACTGCACACCGTAGACCGGCCCGAGATCGCCATTGGGTGCGGCCCATTGATCCCAGATCGTGACGCCGCGGTCTTGCAGCCAGCGCGCGTTGCTGTCGCCGCGCAGGAACCAGAGCAGTTCGAGGATGATGCTTTTCAGGTGCACCTTCTTCGTTGTCACGAGCGGGAAACCTTCGCGCAGGTCGAAGCGCATCTGGTGGCCGAAGACGCTCGTTGTGCCGGTGCCGGTGCGATCGGTTTTGGCGACACCATGTTCGAAGACATGGCGCATGAAATCTTCGTACTGGCGGAGCACCGGGCGCGGCGAATCGGGATGGGTAGTGGTCATGCGAAGGCTCGATGTCAAAAGCCAGTGAAGAGAAAGTCCAGTGCGCCGTCGATGCTGAGGCGTTGTTCGCGCAGGTTGGCCACCGGCCGGCGTAGCAGGGCGTGCGGAAAAGTGCCGAGGTTGGCGGTATCGGCATAGACACGCTTGCCGGCGACATCGAACACCGGATTCAGGCGCGCCTTGATCGGGATCGACGGCGAGACGACCCGCAACGGCACGATCACGCGGGTCGCCAAAGTCTCGAGGTGGTCGGCCTGCACGTCGAGCCAAAACGGCGTGTGGCGCCGCTCCTCGCTCAGCGGCGTCGGATAGACATCAAAACGAGCCAATGCCGCCGCCGATTCAAATGCCGGCGTCGGTGGATGGCGGTGACTGCTCGAGGTGTCGCCGCATGCGCTGCGAGAGCGTGCCTTCGCGCTCGATGCGCGCGTTGTAGTGCGCAATCGCATCCTTGTTGTCTTCGTTCCAGCGCGCCCAGTAGCGCTTTTGCACCTCTTCGGCGAGCAGCGCATCGACGGTGGCGGACAGGTTCATGCCGAGCGCTCGCGCGGCGTCGAGCACCTTGGCGTTCAGGCTGAGGTTGGTCGCGCGTTTGGGCGCCGGGTCAAATTGAGGCATGGAAACACTCCATCAATCATGCGCATGAATTATGCCGGTTCCAGCGCTACCGGCATGTCGAACTGCAGCGCTGCCAGGCGGGCATACAGCCCGCCGCGCGCGACGAGTTCGGCGTGGCTGCCGATATCCACGATGCGGCCGGCATCAAGCACCACGATGCGGTCGGCGCGCAGCACGGTGGCCAGCCGGTGCGCGATGACGATCGTCGTGCGCCCGGCCATCGCGGCTTCGAGCGCGGCCTGCACCATGCGCTCGCTTTCGGCATCGAGTGCGCTGGTGGCTTCGTCGAGCAGCAGCAGCGGCGGGTTTTTCAGCATCGCGCGCGCAATCGAGATCCGCTGCCGCTGGCCGCCCGAAAGGCGCACGCCGCGCTCGCCGAGAAAGGTCGCGTAACCCTGCGGCAGCGCGGCGATGAAGTCATGCGCGAATGCCGCCTTCGCCGCCGCATGCACCTGGGCATCGCTGGCATCGGGGCGGCCGTAGCGGATGTTCTCCAGCGCCGAGGTCGAGAACACCGTGCTGTCTTGCGGCACGATGCCAATCCGCGCACGCAGCGCGTCCAGCGAAGCCTCGTTGACGGCGACACCATCGACGCTGACACGCCCTTTCTGCGCATCGTAAAAACGCAGCAACAGTTGCAGCACGGTGCTCTTGCCAGCGCCGCTGGGGCCGACCAGCGCCACTGTTTCGCCGGGGCGCACCTGCAGGTTGAAGTCGCGCAACGAAGCCTGCGCCGGGCGTGACGGGTAGTGGAACGTGACGCTCTCGAAGCGCACTGCCGAGCCGCCGCTGACTGCCGGCAGTGGCCGCGGCTGCGCCGGCGGCGCCACCGGCGACTGCGCGCCGAGCAACTCCATCAGCCGCTCGGTGGCGCCGGCTGCGCGCAGCAGGTCGCCGTAGACCTCGGACAGCACCGCCACCGAGCCGACCAGGATCATCACGTAGATGACGGTCTGCCCCAGATGGCCGGCGCTGATCTTGCCGGCGATGACCGCCTGCGTGCCCTGGTACAGCCCCCACAGCAGCGCGCCGAAGGTGGCGGTGATGATGAAAGCGACCAGCATCGCGCGCACCCTTGTGCGTTTGCGGGCGGTGTCAAAAGCCTGCTCGGTGGCCTCGTCGAAGCGTGCTGCCTCACGCTGCTGCTGGACATAACTCTGCACCACCGGGATCGCATTCAGCACCTCGGCGGCGATCGCGCTGGAGTCGGCCACGCGGTCCTGGCTGGCGCGGCTGAGTTTGCGCACGCGGCGGCCGAAATACAGCGCCGGCAGCACCACCAGCACCAGGATGCCGAGCACCTGTGTCATCACCAACGGGTTGGTGATGACGAGCATGCCCAGCGCGCCGATGCCCATCACCGTGTTGCGCAGGCCCATGCTCAGCGACGAGCCGACGACGGTCTGCACCAGCGTCGTGTCGGTGGTCAAGCGGCTCAGGACTTCACCGGTCTGCGTGGTCTCGAAGAACTCCGGGCTCTGTTCGACGACATGCGCATAGACAGCGTTGCGCAGGTCGGCGGTGATGCGCTCGCCGAGCCAGCTGACCATATAAAAACGCAGCGCCGAAAACAGCCCGAGCGCGGCGCCAACACCAAACAGCGCGACAAAATGTTCACGCAGCGCCATCACCCGCGCGCCGGGGTCGGCCGAGACCAGGCCAGTATCGATGAGCGATTTCAGCGCCACCGGCAGCACCAACGTGCTGGCGGCGGCGAGCACCAGAAAGAGCACCGCCAGCACGATGCGGCTTCGGTAGGGCCGCATGAACGGCAGCAAGCCGCTGAGCGATTTGGGCGTGGCGGCGGCGGCGCGCGAATTTTCCTTGGGCATGCCGCTGAGTCTATCGGTGGTGGGTGGCCCGTCGGTGGCCGGTGGATCGCTGGTCAGTCGCCGCTGCCGCTGTCAGCGGCGGCGCGCCGGCTCACTCGCGGACGAAGCGGAGCTTCTGCCCGCCCTGGTGCAGCATCAACGCTGCCGGCACGCCGGCATCACCGTCGAAGTGAATCTCCAGCGTCGTCACGCGCGCAAAGAAGCGCCGCGGGTTGATGCCGAATAGCTCGAATTCGCCCTGGCCGGTCGCGCGTGCAAGCAGCTTGCCGTCTTGCAAGCGCAAGAAGAGTTTGAAGTTCGGGTTCAAGGCGTATTCGCCGGCCAGCGGCGCCAGCGCTGCGGCGTCGATCACCACCGGCTCGCGTGCTGGCCGGCCTTTTTCGGCAGCGATGTCACGCGGCGCGACGCTGGGATCGACAGCGTGAATGGCGAGGTCGTTGACCGAACCCGCGGCGTTGGACAACAACACCGCGGCGCGGCGCTGCTTGGGGTCGAGAATGACCGTGCTCGCAAAGCCGAAGGTGCCACCATCGTGCAAGGCCACCCGGCGACCATTCAATGGCGCCAGGATCCAGGCCAGGCCGATCGGGTTGGCCGCACTCGGGCCGGCGGCGCGCTCCTTCAGGGCCAGCGCAAAGGCCGGCGCCAGGGGCGTGTCGATGAGGCCCGTCGCGGCCTGGGCATAACGCACCAGCGAACGTGCTGAACCGACCAGCGCACCGGCCCCGGCGAGGGCATCAAACTGCCAGCGCGAGACCACACGCGCTTGAGCGTCATGGCCGGGTGCCAGGTTGCTGATCGTGCTGCCGGCGGTCGAGATTTCGATCTCGTTCAACTGCAGCGGCGCGAGCACCCGCTCGCGCATCGTCAGCGCAAAGGTCTTGCCTGCACGCAGCGCCAGTGCATGGCCGAGCAGGCCGAAGCCAAGGTTCGAGTATTCCCAGCGACTGTTGCGTGGCACCTCAGGCTTCCAGCCGGCCAGAAAGCTGTGCAACGCGGCGCTGCCGTAGTCGGCGTAGGGGTCCATGCCGTCGCGCGGTTGCAGGTTCGGCGGCAGCCGCGGCAAGCCGGATCGGTGTGTGGCCACGTCGGCCCAGGTGATCGGCGCGCCGGCGCTGTCGCGCAGCTTTATGGCGCCGAGCACCGACTCCACCGGGTCGTCGAGCTTGAGCTCGCGGCGCATGGCCATGTCGGCGAGCAGCAGCGCGACAAAGGTCTTGGTGACCGAGCCGTACTCGAAGCGTGTATCCGCGTCGGGCGCGCGGTCCTGGCCGGCGGCGAGCCGGCCGGCGCTGGTGAACTGCACCGCAGTGCCGTCGGCCACGGCGGCCACCAGGCCAACACCTTCGTGGCGCAGGCGATCGCGCAGCGCCGCACCGAGTGGGCCATCGACCGGCGGCGGGGCTTGGCCGGACTGGGCGCGCAAGCGGGTGGTCATCGTCATCAGCGCTGCGGCGCCCGTGGTGTTGAGCAGTTGACGTCGTTGCATGGTGTCGGTTCGCTGGGGTGGTCAGCGCCGGTCGGCCTTGCGGCCCGGCGGCGGCTGGTTGTCGTCAGCGACTTTGCGGCCGCGCCGTGACAAGGCATCGCGCAACAGATATTCGGCCTGCGCGTTGGCGCTGCGCAGCTCCTGCGCAGCGAGCCTTTCGATCTCGGCCCACAGCGCCGGGTCGACGCGCAGCAGAAAACTTTTTTTGTCCGGGCTGGCCATCGCTGTCGTGGCGGTGGGCGTGGTGTGGGTGCTTGCCTGCGTGCGGGCGAGAGTCAGGCTCTCAGCCGTACAGCGTGCCGGTATTGATGATCGGCTGGGTCTCTTTGTCGGAGCACAACACAACGAGCAGGTTGCTCACCATCGCCGCCTTGCGCTCGTCGTCGAGGTTCACGATCTCGCGCTCCGACAGACGCTTCAGGGCCGCTTCGACCATGCTCACCGCGCCATAGACGATCTTCGTGCGCGCACTGATGATGGCCTCGGCCTGCTGGCGGCGCAGCATCACCTGCGCGATCTCGGGGGCGTAGGCCAGGTGGCTCAACTTGGCGTCGAGAACTTCGACGCCGGCGCTGTCGAAACGCGCTTCGAGTTCGGCTTTCAGCGAAGCCGCGACGACCACCGCGCCGGCGCGCAAGGTGACCTCGTCGGCGCTGTCGTCGTCACCATGGTCGTAGGCATATTGCGCGGCGAGGTGGCGCAGCGCGGCCTCGGCCTGGATGGCGACAAAACGCTCAAAATCGTCAACTTCAAATACCGCGCGCGCGGTGTCGAAGACGCGCCAAACGACGACCGCGCCGATCTCGACCGGGTTGCCACGTTTGTCGTTGACCTTGAGCGTCGGCGAATTGAGGTTGCGCGCGCGCAGCGACAGCTTGCGCTTGGCATAAAACGGGTTGGCCCAGCGCAGGCCTTCGCTGCGGTCAGTGCCGCGGTATTCGCCAAACAGGGTCAGGATCGCGGCCTCGCGCGGCTGCAGCATGTACAGGCCCAGCAGCACGAAGATGCCGATGATCACAAACGCCAGCCGCAGCAGCATCAACAGCGCGCCACCGCCGGGCGCGATGGCAATCGAGGCCAAACCGCCGGCGATCAACAGCAAGCCCACAGCAACCGCGACGTAGCCATTGACCGAGCGCAGCGGGCGTTCAACAGTGATCGGGTTGGAGGACATTCGAGGGCTCCGTTCAAGGACATCAAAGTGATATCACTATAGTAGCTCTGCGACGCACCTGTCAAGCCGCCTTGGCGCTGAGCCCGCTACGATCGGCCCCCGATGAACCTCAAGCAGCTCGAATCCTTTGTGCGTGTCGCCGAGCTCGGCAGCTTCAGCAAGGCCGCGCGGGTACTCGACACTGCGCAGCCGGCGTTGAGCCGGCAGGTGCGCCAGCTCGAGGTCGACCTGCACGCCACGCTGCTCGAGCGCACCGGCCGCGGCGTCCTGCTCACCGAGCCCGGCAAGCGTTTTTTCGAACATGCCAACGGCATCCTGCAACTGATGGCGCGGGCGCGCGAAGCGGTGGCCTCGTCGCGCGATGAACCCAGCGGGCGCATCGTGGTCGGCATGCCGCCAAGCCTGGGCCGGCGCCTGACGCTGCCACTGGTCGAAGCTTTCGAGCGCGACTTGCCCAAGGCGCAGTTGGCGATCGTTGAAGGGCTGTCGACGCACATTGCCGAGTGGATCGCGACCGGGCGGGTTGACGTCGGCCTGGTGCATAACCCCGAGCCGCAGCCGGCACTCGAAATCGAGCCACTGCTCGACGAACCGCTGCACTTGGTCAGCCGGGTGAGCAAACAGCG
>JANOKR010000197.1:0-12596 GCA_031419315.1 Betaproteobacteria bacterium | reverse complement strand
CTTCTTGGCAAAAGCATCAACGATGCTTCGGCTCTTTTCAACGGCGGAGGTGACCAGACCTCCACCGTGAAACTCTAGCTCTACGACTTCCTCTTCGGCGCCAGCACCATGATCATCTGGCGCCCTTCCAGCTTGGGCATGTGTTCGACCACCGACACGTCGGCCAGTTCATCACGAATCCGCTCCAACAGCCGCATGCCGATATCCATGTGCGTGATCTCGCGGCCGCGGAAACGAAGCGTCACCTTGCCTTTGTCGCCGTCTTCAAAAATGAAGCGGCGCAGGTTGCGCATCTTGATGTTGTAGTCGCCCTCATCGGTGCCGGGGCGAAACTTGACTTCCTTGATCTCGATGATCTTCTGCTTGGACTTGGCCTCGGCGGCCTTTTTCTGCTCCTGGTATTTGAACTTGCCGTAGTCCATCAACCGACACACCGGCGGGTCCGCCGTGGCTGCGATCTCTACCAGATCGACATCGAGTTCGCCCGCCATGCGCAGGGCTTCCAGGATGGGCACGATGCCCAGAGCTTCGTTCTCGACGCCGTTCAAGCGCACCTGCGGTGCCATGATCTCGCGGTTCAACCTGTGCTTGCGCTCCGCATTCGGAACGCGCCGGTCCATGAAAGTAGCGATGGTTCAAACCCCTTTTTGCAACCCCAAGGCACGCGGGGCCGCAACCAAAAAACAAAGGCGCGCCGAAGACAACTCAAGCCTTTCGGTTGATGTCACTGAGGAGCTTCTGCGAGAAGTCTGCCAGGGGCATCACACCGAGGTCAGTATTGCCCCGGGCGCGCACCGCAACGGCTCCGTTGGCCTTTTCCTTGTCGCCTGCGACGAGGATGTACGGAACCTTTTGCAAAGAATGCTCCCGGATTTTATAGTTGATTTTCTCGTTGCGCAAATCGGCGAGCACCCTAAGCCCTTGTTTTTGCAGCGTTTTCACCACTTCGCCGACGTAATCGTCGTGAGCACCGGTAATCCCGCAGACGACCACCTGCGTCGGCGCCAGCCAGGCTGGCAAGGCGCCCGCATGTTCTTCGATCAGGATGCCGATACATCGCTCCAGGCTACCGACGATCGCCCGGTGCAGCATCACCGGATGGCGCCGGCCGCCGTCATCGGCAACGTACACGGCGTCAAGCCGCCCGGCCATCGAAAAGTCGACCTGCATCGTGCCGCATTGCCACTGTCGACCGAGTGCGTCTTTGAGCGTGTATTCGATCTTCGGGCCGTAGAAGGCGCCGTCGCCGGGTGAGATGACAAAGTCCACCCCCGACCGGCGCAGGCTTTCCATGAGCGCAAATTCGGCCTTGTCCCAGACCTCGTCGGCGCCGATGCGCGCCGCCGGGCGCGTGGCGACCTTGTAGAGGATGTCCTTGAAGCCGAAGTCGGCGTAGACCCGCTGGAGCAGCGCCGTATAGGCGACGCACTCGTCCAGGATCATGTCTTCGGTGCAGAAGACATGGCCGTCGTCCTGCGTGAAGCCGCGCACCCGCATGATGCCGTGCAGCCCGCCGGTGGGCTCGTTGCGGTGGCATTGGCCAAACTCACCATAGCGCAGCGGCAGGTCGCGATAACTCTTGATCCCTTGCTTGAAGATCAGGATGTGGCCGGGACAGTTCATCGGCTTGAGCGCGTAGTCGCGCTTCTCCGACTCGGTCGTGAACATGTTGTCGCGGTACTTGTCCCAGTGGCCCGTTTTTTCCCACAGCGCCTTGTCGAGCAACTGCGGGCCTTTGACTTCGTGATAACCGTTCTCGCGGTAAACCGCGCGCATGTACTGCTCGACTTGCTGCCACAGCGTCCAGCCCTTGGGGTGCCAGAACACCGTGCCGGGTGAATGTTCGTCCAGGTGAAAGAGGTCGAGCTCGCGGCCAAGCTTGCGGTGGTCACGTTTTTCGGCTTCTTCAAGCATCGTCAGGTAGCGCTGCAAATCGTCCTTCGCTGCCCAGGCGGTGCCGTAGATGCGCTGAAGCATTTCGTTGCGATGGTCGCCGCGCCAATAGGCGCCTGCGACCTTCATCAGCTTGAAATGTTTGAGCTTGCCCGTGCTCGGCACATGCGGGCCGCGGCAGAGGTCCTCAAAATTGCCTTCGCGATACAGCGAGACATCCTGGTCGGCCGGAATGCTGGCGATGATCTCGGCCTTGTAGTGTTCACCCTGGGCCTTGAAATGCGCCACCGCATCGTCGCGCGGCAGCACGCGGCGCTGGACGACTTCGTCCTTCGCCGCGAGTTCTTTCATGCGCGCCTCGATGGCCACCAGGTCTTCTGGCGTGAACGGGCGCTTGTAGGCAAAGTCGTAGAAAAACCCGTTCTCGATGACCGGGCCGATCGTCACCTGGGCATCGGGGAACAGCTCTTTCACCGCATACGCGAGCAGGTGCGCCGTCGAATGGCGGATCAGGTCGAGCCCGTCGGCATCCTTGTCGGTGACGATGGCCAGCGCGGCATTCACTTCCAGCAGGTAGTGCGTATCGACGAGCTTGCCGTCGACGCGCCCAGCGAGTGCCGATTTGGCCAGGCCGGGGCCGATCGACGCCGCGACATCGGCCACCGTCAGTGGTGCTGTGTACTCGCGTTGCGATCCATCCGGCAGCGTGATCTTGATCATGATTTCAGGCTCCAAAAACAAAAAAAGCGCGGTGGTGAGCCGCGCTTGTGTCTTGAGGGGGGAAGCTAGGCGTGACTGCGCGGCCGATTACTGAACTTCGGTGACGAAGGAAGTAGTTCGCGGTGTCATAACCAAGGAGCCTTTCTCGCTCTTGCCAACGATCATCCAGGCTGATCGATCGCGGATTCTAGTCCAGCGGCAACGCTTCGATGCTGCCGCCGGCACCACCCTTGGCCACCAACTCAGCGAACTCGTCGGCCAGCTGCTGGCTTTGCGCCACCGCGCGGCGCCAAGCCCGCACGCGGCCTTCAAGGTCGGTACCGTAGCGCTTGAAGTCATCCCGGTCGGGCAGCTTGGCCCCGGGCAGGCTGGCGATCCATTCGGCGCTTGGCGCCAGCACGATGACATTGTCCAGCGCCGGGCTCGCCCGATGGCGCCGCTTCCAGGCCTTGTCCAGCCAGCCCGGCACGACATCGCGTTGGAAATGCGGGTACAGCACCAGGCCGCTGGACATCTGCGCGTAATTCAGGTGCAGGTGGTAGTCAGTGATGCCGCCGTCCCAATAAGCGCCGCGCGGGCCGCCTGGGATGTCGTGCACGGCGTCGAGCCAGAACGGGATCGAGCAGCTCGCGAGCACTGCTCGCGACAGGTTCTCCGGCGTCAAGACGGCGCTTCGACTGCGAAAGTCCGACAGCAAAAACGGCAGCGGCTCGCGCGGGTCGGCAAACACCACCCGCTCGAGCCACGCGCCCAGCGCCCGCCGGCTCGCCGCATTGGCCAAAAAGGCGCCGGCATACCCGAGCTTGGTGCGCAGGCCGCCTTCGCGCGCGAGCAGCCCGCGGCCGCGGCTGGTGACGATGTGCAGCCGCCGCGTCGGGTGCGCCAGCAACTCCGCGCCGCGCAAGCCGAGCCGCGTGTCGAGCGTGCAGCCAAAGACCTCGCTGACGTGGCGGACGGTCGGCGCCTGGCCCGGCGCCGCGTCGTAGCGCTGGGTGATGTAGTCGTCGGCCGTCTGCGCCAGTGCGGCGTCGGCGTCAGCCGCGCAGGCGCAGGCCATGCGCCAGGCCCCGATCGAAGCGCCGATGAGGTGGACCGTTTGAGGTGCGTCACGCATCCAATCGCCGAAGATGTACCGGTCCAGCGGATTCAGGATCAGGCCCTTGGGCCCGCCAGCGGCGGCCGGGATCACCGCGATGTCCGCCGGCGCCAGGCCGCGCTCGCGCAGATGCTTGCGCGCCCGCGGCCCGGCGTAGATCTGCAATGCCCGCATCACGGTCAAGGGCGCCTTGGTATTTAGAACTTCAAGGTCAACGAAGCGTTGAACGAAGTCCGGTTGTTGCGTCGGTCGTTGATCAGTTGCGGCAACTCCTCCGCGTAGTCGACCGCCGTGCGTGTGGTGGTGTCGAGCGGCGCGATATTGCCGGCCGACAGCCGCAAGGTGGCCTCGCGGCTGAAGGTCCACAGCAGATAAGCATCGAGCACGCGCGAGCGGCTGCCTTCGAACAACTGCTGCACCGTCTGTTGCACCGCGTAGCAGGGGGTGTAGGCCAGGCTGGCACCCCAGGTCAGCGGCATGCCAGTCACGGCATGGTCAAAACCGGTTGTCATCGACCAGGGTTGCTGGCCGTCGAGCCGGTTGTCGGGGCCGGGAATGTCGTCGACACGCGAGCGGTACACCGCCAGCGAGCCGCGCAGACTCAAACCCGCCGGTGCACCCCAGGCGGATGGCAGCAGCTCGGCGGCACGGCCTTTGAGCTCCAACTCCAAGCCTAAGCTGCTGGCGCGTTCGAGGTTCACCGGCCGCTGAACCCAGCGCGGCACTGCCGCCCAGGGCACTGCCTCCAGCGAAGTCAAATTGCGCACCAGCCCGCTGATGCGGCGGCCAAAAATGCCGATGCTCATCACACCGCCGTTGGCGAAATACTTCTCAAACGCAATGTCCAGTCCGGTGGACAGCTCCGGCTGCAGCGCCGGGTTGCCGACACGGTCGGGAGCGATCGCAGCGTTCGGCCCACTCAGCGGGTAGTTGTTGTTGATGCTCGGCCGCGCCATCAATGCGTTCAACTCCGGCGCCCGATAACTGCGCGTCAGGCTGGCGCGAATCAGGTCGCGGCGGTCGAACTTGTAGTTCAGATGCCAGAGCGGCGTGACCACGGTGCTCGTGCTGGCCAGCGTGTCGGCACTGCCGCGGCTGGTGGTGCCAATGCGTTCGGCACGCAGCCCGAGGTAGGTGCCCCATTGCGGCGACAACGCCCATTCGTCTTGCAGCCACAGCGCCTGCCGCACGATCTTGGCGTTGAACGGTTCGCCATCAAAACCAAGCAGTTGCGAGACGCCGTTCTCAAAAGTTGAGCGGACTTCGCGCCGCTGTTTGTGCTCGACATCCCAGCCCGCGGCCAGTGTGTGCGCCTCGGCCAGCGGTCGGGTGTATTTGCCAGTCGTGGTGCGGCTGGTTTCGTCGGTGGCACCCTCATTCAGGCGCAAAAACGGCGCCGCCGCGGGCGGATGCGCGAGGCCATCCGCGCGGTATTCGCTGTGCGATTCCTGCAGGCCGACCTTGGCTTCGAGCCGCGAACCGTCGCTGTCTCGGCGCACGAGTTGCAGGCTGCTGCGCCCCATCTGCCAATGGCCGCGGGTCAGATAGTCCTCGCGCACGCTGCTCGGTGCGGCGCCCAGCACCGACTCGGCGGTGCTCACCCCGTCGCTACGAAATTCGTTGCGCTGGGCCAGCGACTGCGACTCGATCGTCGTCGCGGCGTCGACCTTCCAGCTCAGGCGCGGGCCGAAGGTGGCGCCACCCCCGCGCCACCAGTTGCGCCCGCTCGTCAACACCCGCTGCGGCTGGCCCAGCGCATCCGGCAGGTTGCGGTCGCTCGTCGGCTCGGCCCCGCCGCTCCATTGATAGGCCGACAGCGGCAAGGTCATGCTGAGATCACCAAGACTCTCGGAGAAATTGGCGTTGAAGTTGGGTACTGCGCGCCGCACCTGGTAATTCAGGCCCAGCCGCAATTCGCGTTGGCGCTGGCGTGTTGCAGTACGCAAAATGATATTGATCGTGCCGGCGACGGCCTGTGTGCTGTGCTCTGCCGTCGGGCCCTTGGTGACCTCGATGCGCTCCACCTGCGACGGCGACAGGTTGTCGAGAGAAAACCCCGGTGGCGGCGCTTCGCCGTTGATCAACACGAGTGTGTAGCCCGCGCCCAGCCCACGCAGCCGCGGGTTGCCGCCCTGCATATTCACACCGGGCAGGCGCTTGAGCACATCGCTGACATTGACGTCGCCAAACTTGTCCAACTCTTCACGGCCGACAATCGTCTTGGCCACCGACTCGCGCCGGCGGCGGTCGCTATCGCTGGCCTCGGGCGCGGTGATCTCGACACGTTGAGTTGATGCTGGTGGCGCAGACACCGATGGCGCTGATGGCGCTGATGGTGCTGATGGTGCTGATGCAGCGCCATCGTGCGCATGCGCCGATGTCGCGCCGGCAAGCCCGACGACCGAGACGATCATGATCACCGCGACGGTCGCGGCGACGCCTGCTGACGAAGCGACACGCAGCCGCACTGCCGCGGGCGATCTCAAGGGCGCGCCTTGAGCTTGCCAAACGCCGTCGCCATCGCACCCGGCGCCTGCGCAGCTGCTTGCGCCTGCTCCTGTAGCGACACGCGGCGCTGGCCACCCTGCCGAGGCGCGGCCTGGAAGCGGTTGTCGCCACCATCGGCTTGCGCGGCCGGCGGCGCATCAAGACGCATCGTCAAGGCGATGCGTTTGCGCGTGAGATCGACCTCGACCACACGCACCTTCACCACCTGCCCTGTGCGCACCACTTCGCGGGCGTCGTTGACAAAACGATTCGCCAGTTGCGAGACATGCACCAGGCCGTCCTGATGCACACCGAGATCGACAAAAGCACCGAACTGCGCGACGTTGCTCACCGTGCCTTCGAGCAGCATGCCGGGCTTGAGGTCAGTCAGCGCGGTCACGGAGTCGTCGAGCTGGGCAACCCGAAAGTCCGGCCGCGGATCGCGCCCCGGTTTTTCGAGTTCGATCAAAATATCCTTGACCGTGATGACACCAAAACCCGCATCGGCAAAGGCCTCGGGCTGCAGTGCACGCAACACCTCGGCGCGGCCGATCAGCTCGGTTATCGGCTTGCCCGTGCGCTGCTGGATGCGTTCGACGACAGGGTAAGTTTCTGGGTGCACGCCGGTCAGGTCGAGCGGGTTGTCGCCGTCGCGGATACGTAGGAAACCGGCCGCTTGCTCGAAGGTGCGTGGCCCCAGGCCGCTGACCTCAAGCAACTGCCGGCGGCTGCGAAAAGCACCATGGGTATCGCGCCAGCGCACGATGCTCGCCGCGACCGTGGCCGACAGCCCCGACACCCGTGCCAGCAACGGCGGCGACGCGGTATTGAGGTCCACGCCGACCGCATTCACGCAGTCCTCGACCACCGCGACCAGCGACCGCGCCAGGCCGCTCTGATTGACGTCATGCTGGTACTGGCCGACACCGATACTCTTGGGGTCGATCTTCACCAGCTCGGCCAGCGGATCTTGCAGGCGGCGCGCGATCGAGACCGCGCCGCGCAAGCTGACATCCAGTTCGGGCAACTCGGCACTCGCCACTTCGCTGGCCGAATAAACCGATGCACCAGCTTCGCTGACGATCACCTTTTGCAACTGCCGATCAGGTGAAAGTTTATGCATCCGCTGGATCAGGTCGGCGGTGAGCTTGTCGGTCTCGCGGCTCGCGGTGCCGTTGCCGATCGCGATCAGGTTCACGCCATGCTGCGCGACGAGCCGAGCCAGGCTGTGCAGCGCGCCCTCCCAATCCCGCCTTGGCTCATGCGGGAAGACGGTGTCGGTGCCGAGCACCTTGCCGGTATCGCTGACCACTGCCACCTTGACCCCCGTGCGGATGCCGGGATCCAGGCCCATCACGATGCGTTTGCCGGCCGGTGCGGCGAGCAGCAGGTCGCGCAGGTTGTCGGCAAAAACCTTGATCGCCACCGTCTCGGCGTCTTCGCGCAGCCGCGTGAAAAGATCGCGCTCGATGCTCAAAGAGAGCTTGACCTTCCAGGTCCAGCCGATGGTCTTGCGGATCAGATCGTCGCCGGCGCGTTGACTGTTTTGCCAACCGAGGTGGCGTGCGATACGGCCCTCGGCCAGTGTCGGCCGGCCGGGCACGAGCTCTTCGTTGACAAGCAATTTGGCGTCGAGCCATTCGAGCGAACGGCCGCGGAAAATCGCCAGCGCGCGGTGGCTCGGCACGCCGCCGCTCGGTTGCGAAAATTCAAAGTAGTCGCGGAATTTCGCGGCGTCGGGATGTTCACCATCCTTGCCCGGCGCAAGTTTGCTGCTGAACAGGCCATCGGCCCACAACCATTCACGCAAGCGGCCAATCAGCGCGGCATCTTCGGCCCAGCGCTCGCTGAGCAGATCGCGCACGCCGTCAAGCACCGCGGTGGTATCGGCGAAGCCGGCATCGATGTTGACGAAGCCGGCAGCTTCGGTCGTCGGCACGAGCGTCGGGTCGGCAAAGAGCCGGTCGGCCAACGGCTCCAGACCCGCCTCGCGGGCAATCATGCCCTTGGTGCGGCGGCGTTGCTTGAACGGCAGATAGAGGTCTTCGACTTCCTGTTTGGTCGTCGCGAATTCGATCGAGGCGCGCAGCTCAGGCGTCAACCTGCCTTGTTCATCGATGCTCTTGAGCACCGCGGCGCGGCGGTCTTCGAGCTCGCGCAGATAGGCCAGGCGGACCTCGAGTTCGCGCAGTTGCACATCGTCGAGGCCGTCGGTGGCTTCTTTGCGATAGCGCGCGATGAAGGGGACGGTGGCGCCACCGTCGAGCAGATCGACGGCTGCCTGGATCTGTGCTGGCCGGGCCTTGAGTTCGACGGCAAGCTGGGCAACGATTTTTGTTGAGTTCAAGAAAACGGCAGCAAGAGTGGGGTTGTGGCCGAGTTTATCGGGCGCTGCGGCAACGTCCCGCAACGTCCCGCGGCGGACGCTTCAGCCTGCACCACCGGCGTGCTCTGCCTGCCGCGTCAGCCAGCGCAATGCGCCCTGCCCGGCTGCGCGGCCGGTGGCAAAAGACGCGGCGAGCAGATAGCCGCCGGTCGGCGCTTCCCAATCGAGCATCTCGCCGGCGCAAAAAACACCGGGAATCGCTTGCAGCATCAGGTGCTCGTCCACGGCCTCGAAGCGCACACCGCCGGCCGAGCTGATAGCTTCGTCGATCGGGCGTGGGCGCAATACCGTGATCGGCAGCGCCTTGATCGACCCGCCCAGCTGCAGGGGGTCGGCGATCTGATCGCGATGCAGGCATTCGTAGAGCAGCGCGGCCTTGACACCATCAAGTCCGAGGCGCGATTTCAAGTGGGTGGCCAACGATCGGCTGCCGCGTGGATGGGTGAGTTCAGCCGCAACCCAATCGGCGCTGCGCGACGGCAGCAGGTCGAGATGAAATATCGCCTGGCCGCCGGCTTCGATGGCGTCGCGCAGGGCTGCGCTGAAGGCGTAGACGAGGCTGCCTTCGACACCGTAGTCGGTGACCACCATCTCGCCGGTTTGCCTGCGCGTTTTGCCGCGCGGGTCGGTGAAATTCATGGCGACATTTTTCAGTGGCTGGCCGGCATGGCGCGATCGCAGGTGCTCTGTCCACGCGACTTCAAAGCCGCAGTTCGACGGCTTCAGCGGCGCGACATCCACACCGGCTTGCGCCAACAACGCGGCCCAGCGACCGTCTGATCCGAGCCGCGACCAGCTGGCGCCACCGAGCGCGAGCACGGTCGCCCGCGGCCGGACTTGCACATCGCCGCGCGGGGTTTCAAAGCGCAGACCAGGTCGGTCTTCGGCAATGAAGCCGGTCCAGCGATGGCGCATGTGCAGACGCACGCCCTTGGCCCGCAGGCGCTGCAACCAGGCGCGCAGCAGCGGCGCGGCCTTCATCTCCGCCGGGAAGACCCGCTGCGAGCTGCCGATGAAGGTGCTGATGCCCAGGCCCGCGGCCCAGGCCCGCAGCGCATCGGCGTCGAAGTTGGCGAGCATCGGCTGCAGCTGCGGTGCACGTTCGGCATACCGCGCAATGAATCGCTCGAAAGCTTCAGCGTGGGTCAGGTTCAGCCCGCCCTTGCCGGCGAGCAGGAATTTGCGGCCGACCGACGGCATGCTGTCGTAGAGGTCGACCGGCACAGCTGCGTCGGCCAGCACCTCTGCCGCCATCAAACCCGCTGGGCCACCACCGACGATGGCCACGCCGGCGAGATGGGCGGTCGGCTGCGGCGCGGTGTTGGATGGCATCCGCCGACTCTACGGCAGCGACTTTTCTGGCTCACTTGTCAGACTCTGGCGGCTGCAGCGACCAACGCTAGCCGCCCGACGCGCCCCGACTGGAGATTTGATGACCTGCTCGCCGCCTCAACTGATCTGTTTCTCGCGCTGGGCTGGGCGTGTTTCGACGGCGCTGATACCCGCAATACCCTCACTCTTGCTGCCCGCTCTGGTGGCTGCAGCGCCACCACTGACTTGCTCGGCGCAGGCCGAAGCGAAGACCACCGTCGTCGAGCTCTACACCTCCGAAGGCTGCAGTTCCTGCCCGCCGGCCGACCGCTGGCTGTCGACACTCAAAGGCCAGCCGGATGTCATCGCGCTGGCTTTTCACGTCAACTACTGGGACCGCCTCGGCTGGCCCGATCGTTTTGCCACTGCGGCCACCACCGACCGCCAGCGCGCGGTGATGGCCGGCAGCGGCAGCCCCTATGTCTACACGCCGCAGGTCATCGTCAATGGTGCCGACTGGCGCGGCTGGCCGAAGCTGCCGGCGGCCGGCGGGGCCGCACCGATGCAAACCCAAAAGCCCGCCCCGACGCTGGCGCTCAGCCGCAGCGGCAAGGTGATCAGCGCCGAGGTCGGGCCCGCAGCCGGCAGTCTCAGCGGCTACTGGGCTCTTGTCGAGGACGGCCACGCGAGCAATGTGCGCGCCGGCGAAAACCGCGGCGAAACGCTGCGCCATGACCATGTCGTGCGCCGCTACGAGCCGATACCGGCTTGGGTCGCCGATGCGGCCAGGCGTTTGCAGTGGACGGTGGAGGAGCCTGCCGCGGCCGGCCGCCGCGTGGTCTTTGTGCTCACCCCGGTCGGCGCCAACCTGCCGCTGCGCGCTGCTTCGCTGGCCTGTTGAAGCCAGTCGCTGCGCCTTGTTTTGGGGCAATGGTGCACAAATAGTGAGCGCGTGCGTGTTGTGCCGCCTCTATCCGGTGCACAAACCCACCCAGCGCTGCGCACCAATCAAGGCACAGCTCTTGCTCATCCTGGGGCTGACACAAACCACCGTGGTGCACTGAAGACCACCGCGCAGCCCGCCCCACCAGGAGACACAGACCATGGATCAAGTCAAGCAGGGCACCGATGCCCTGTTCATTCTGCTCGGCGCCATCATGGTGCTGGCGATGCACGCCGGTTTTGCGTTTCTCGAACTCGGCACCGTGCGCAAGAAAAACCAGGTCAATGCGCTGGTCAAGATCCTGGTCGACTTTTCGGTCTCGACGGTGGCCTACTTTTTTGTCGGTTATGGCGTCGCCTATGGCGTGAGTTTCATGACCGGCGCCGAATCGCTGGCCGCCAAAAACGGCTACGAGCTGGTCAAGTTTTTCTTTCTGCTGACTTTTGCGGCGGCCATCCCCGCCATCGTCTCCGGCGGCATCGCCGAGCGCGCACGTTTCGGGCCGCAGCTCATTGCCACCGGCGTGCTGGTCGGGCTGGTTTATCCATTTTTTGAAGGCATCACCTGGAACCAGGCGTTTGGGGTGCAGGCCTGGATCAAGGCCACCACCGGGCATGAGTTCCATGATTTTGCTGGCAGCGTGGTTGTGCACGCCGTCGGTGGCTGGCTGGGCCTGGTCGCGGTGCTGCTGCTCGGCGCGCGCGCCAATCGTTATCGCAAGGACGGCGGCATCAGCGCGCACCCGCCGTCGAGCATCCCGTTCCTGGCGCTCGGTGCCTGGGTGCTGGCGGTGGGCTGGTTCGGCTTCAACGTGATGAGCGCGCAAACGATCGACAAGATCTCTGGCCTGGTCGCAGTGAACTCACTGATGGCGATGGTCGGCGGCACACTCGTCGCCACCTTGGTCGGCCGCAACGACCCCGGCTTTGTGCACAACGGGCCGCTCGCGGGCCTGGTCGCCGTCTGCGCCGGCTCTGACGTGATGCACCCGGCCGGCGCACTCGTGGTCGGTGGCATTGCCGGCGGCATCTTTGTCGTCATGTTCACCTTGACCCAGAACCGCTGGAAGATCGACGACGTGCTTGGCGTCTGGCCACTGCACGGCCTGTGTGGGGCCTGGGGCGGCATCGCCTGCGGCATCTTCGGCTTGCAGTCGTTTGGCGGTCTCGGCGGTGTCAGTTTTGGCGCCCAGGTGATCGGCACCCTGCTCGGTATCGGCTGGGCGCTGCTCGCCGGGCTGATCGTCTACGGCGGGCTCAAAGTGACGATGGGCTTGCGCCTGAGCGCCGAAGAAGAGCATGAAGGCGCCGACCTGTCGATCCACAAGATCGGTTCGACACCTGACCGCGAAGTGAGCTGGTAAAGCCCCGCCGCCGAAGTCCGTTTAGGCGCCGACCGACCGGGCAGTCGTCGGCGGTGGTAGTCATCAATCAGCGCGCAACGCCGCCCGCAACTGCGCCCCGATCTCCGGCTTGCCCAAAAACGGGTCGCTCGGGTTGCGCGCGGTCATGATGTCTTCGAGCCGGGTCTGCACGCTGGCCAGGCTCTTCGGGTGGCTGTAGATGTAGAACCGGTTCGCCTGCATCGCGTCAAAAACAAACTGCGCCACCTGCGCCGCGCTGATGCGGCCGCTGGTCACGGCCTTGTCGGTCATCGCCTGCTGGATGAGTTGGCTGCGTGTCGGCTTGGTGTTGATGTCGGTTGAATCTGCCGGGCGGTTGCGCTCGCTCGACTGGATGCCGGTCGGCACGAAAAACGGG
>JANOKR010000196.1:0-1870 GCA_031419315.1 Betaproteobacteria bacterium | reverse complement strand
GCTACCGGTTTGGAACGACACGATGGGCCTGGCCGGCAAAGCCGATGTGGTGGAGTTCGAGCCCGACGGCACGCCGTACCCGGTGGAATACAAACACGGCTCGCGCCACAAGGCGGCCGATATCGCCGCCTGTGATGACCTGCAACTCGCCGCACAAGCGCTGTGCCTGGAAGCGATGACCGGCCGCGCCGTCTGCGAGGGCGCGATCTACTACGCCAGCTCCAAACGCCGCCGCCTGGTGCCCATCGATGCGGCGTTGCGCGCCCGCGTGGCTGAGGCTGCGCAGGCCGTGCGTGCGCTGCTCGACGCCGGGCAATTGCCGCCACCCACCACCGATACGCGGCGCTGCCACGGCTGCTCGCTGCGCGACCGCTGCCAACCGGAAGCGGTCGCGCGGCTGGCCGCCACGGCGGGACGCAATCCTTTCGACCCCGAGACTTGAGCTGCGGGCTTCGAGCTGGACGCGATGAAGCTGCTCAATTCGCTCTACGTCACCTTGCCCGACAGCCACCTGCGGCTGGACAACGACACGCTGCGCGTAGTGGTCGGTGACGAGACGCGGTTGCGCGTGCCACTGCATCACCTCAGCGCGGTAGTCTGTTTCGGCCACACGAGTCTGAGCGTGCCGCTGATGCACCGGCTGGCCGAAGACGGCATCGCGCTCGTGCTGCTGGACGCCAATGGCCGCTTCAAGGCGCGGCTCGAAGGTGCGGTCAGCGGCAACGTGCTGCTGCGCCAGGCGCAGCACCGCACCAGCAGCGACGCCACATTTGCGCTCGAACTCGGGCGCCGCATCGCGGCCGGCAAACTGAAAAACCAACGCCACGTATTGCTGCGCGGCGCACGCGAGGCCAAGGCCGACGACGACGCGGCGGCCCTCACCCGCGCCGCACAGGACTTGGCCGCGAGCCTGCGCGCGCTGCCTGGCGCCGCGACGCTGGATGCCGTCAGGGGCGTGGAAGGCGAGGCCGCGCGCACCTACTTTGCCGCGCTCAACCTGCTGCTGCGGCCCGATCTGCGCGAGCCGTTTGCGATGAACGGCCGAACGCGCAGGCCGCCGCGCGACCGGTTCAATGCGCTGATGTCGTTTCTGTATGCGATGTGGATGAACGATTGCCGCAGCGCCTGCGAAGCCGCCGGCCTGGACCCGCAGGTCGGCTACCTGCATGTGCTGCGCCCCGGTCGCGCCGCGCTGGCGCTCGACCTGATGGAAGAGTTTCGCGCCCTGGCGGACAGGCTGGCGCTGTCGCTCGTGAACCGGCTGCAACTCACGGCTGACGACTTCGTCATCCGTGAGGGTGGTGCCGTGCAGTTGAAGGACGATGCGCGCAAAGTGGTTGTCGTGGCCTACCAGGAGCGCAAGCAGGAGTTGTTGACCCATCCGCTGCTGGCCGAGAACGTGCCGCTGGGCGTGGTGCCGCTGGTGCAGGCCCGGCTGCTGGCGCGCCATGTGCGTGGTGATGCGCCGGAGTACGTGCCGTTCGCGATGAAATGACTTCTCCTGCAGTCGGAGGTTAGACATGCTGGTCATCGTCTGTTACGACGTCAACACCGAAACCCGCGAAGGCCGGCGCCGGCTGCGTCGCGTCGCCAAGACCTGCGAAGGCACCGGCCAGCGGGTGCAGAAGTCGGTCTTCGAGTGTCGGGTCGATCTTGCGCAAATGGAGGCCTTGGAGAGGCGACTGCTGGACATCGTCGATCTTGAGCAGGACTGCCTTCGCTTGTACCGGCTGGCAGACTCCAAGGGCTGCGAGGTTCGCGAGCACGGCAAGTTGAAGGCGGCGGACTTCGACGCACCGTTGGTACTGTGACTGCCAGCGCGCGAACCGCGAGTGTCGTGGTGTGCCCCGGTGAGGTTCGCGCGATCCTC
>JANOKR010000195.1:0-3737 GCA_031419315.1 Betaproteobacteria bacterium | reverse complement strand
CCGAGTTGCACGATGCGCTGGGCCAGGCGGTCGGCATGGCCGGCTTCTTCGTTCGCGTGAACCAAAAACTCCTCGGCGATCTTTGGCGAGGCCAGGCCGGCAGCGGTGAAATGGTGACGCTTGTAGCGCAGCACGCAAACCAGCTCGGTGGCCAGTGAGTCGTTGAGCAGCTTGATGATGTCTTGGCGCCAGGGGCCATAACTCGGCGTGACGGCGCCCTGGTCCAGGCTGCGCCGGGCAGCGTCGATGGCTGATTCGTCAAGTTGCATCGGCTTGGCATCCGCCGTGGGCAGGGCTTTGACGTTGCTGGGTTCTCGCTTGACGGCCATAGCGGCTTTCTGGGTTGGCGGTGATGGCTCGGTGCGATTGCGCACCGAATCGATGGCTCGACTTTAGGAACGCCGGCGCTCGGCGACCATCGGCGCGAAACACCTGCGCTTGTAGGACGATGCCGCGTTGTCCGCGCTGGACTCAATGCGGCGAAGTGGCCGACATCCGCGCCGACGATGCGATCATTTCTGGTGCCGGCAGCAGCGGGATAACAAAGCAGCTCTGCGCCGCCAGCGCTGACCAGGCCAAGGTCTCGCCGGGGCGCAGCAATCTGGCCTGTAGCGGCGCCGCAGCGGCCTCGGCGGCGGCGGGGTCCACGCGCAGCAGGACAAAGCGCATGCTGCGTCCGTCACGTTGCAGCGTCAGCTCCGCGCGTGGCCAATGTGACGGCAGACAGGGGTTGAATGACAGCTCCTTCGCGCGCTGGCGCAAGCCGAAGATCGACTCGATCGCGGCGCGGTGCATCCATGCCGCGGCGCCGGTGTACCAGCTCCAGCCACCGCGGCCGACGTAGGGCGGCTGGGTGTAGACATCGCCGGCCATGACATAGGGCTCGACGGCATAGGCCGCGCCGTGCGTCGGGTGCAGCGCCCGGTGTGCCGGGCTGAGGTAGGTGAAATAACGGTAGGCTTTGTCGCCGCCGTCACTGCCGTGGTCAGTCTCATGCGCCAGCCGGTTGGCGCGCAAAAACTCGGCTTGCGCCATCAACGCCCAAACGCCGCCGTGCGAGTACTGTCCGCCGTTTTCGCGCACGCCCGGCGGGTAGGCCTGGATGTAGCCGGCACTTGGCATCGCGTTCACCAGTGGCGGGTCAAGCAGGCGGATCAGCCCCGCCGCATGATCGACAAGGTGCGCCTCGACTGCCGCCAGCGCCATCCGTTGCAAGGCCAGCGGCGCGGCGCCGGACAGCACCGACCAAGCCTGGGCGATGAGGTCGATGCGCGCCTCGGCGTTGGCGCGCGAGCCGAGTGGCGTGCCGTCGTCGAAGAAGGCACGCCTGAACCACTGGCCGTCCCAGGCGGCGCCGTTGAGTGCGCGGGCCCAGCCTTGTGCGGCCTGCTCCCAAGTTGATGCGCGTGGGACGTCGCCGCGGGCACGGGCCAGCGGCGCGAAGTCGGCCACCAGCCGGCACAGAAACCAGCCCAGCCAGACCGACTCGCCGCGGCCCTCGATGCCGACGCGGTTCATGCCGTCGTTCCAGTCGCCGCTGCCCATCAGCGGCAGGCCATGTGCACCCACACGCAGGCTGCGATCGATCGCCCGCGCGCCATGCTCGTAGACCGTGGCCAGCTCGCTGCCAATGGTCGGCGTGTAGTAGGCGTCTTCCGCCCCGTCGGGAATCGCCGCGCCGTCGATGAACGGCACCGGCTCGTCGAGCAGCGCGGTGTCGCCGGTTGTGTGCAGGTAGTGCACGCAGGCGTGTGGCAACCACAGCAGGTCGTCGGAAAAACGGGTGCGTACGCCGGCACCGCTGGGGCTGTGCCACCAATGCTGCACATCCCCTTCTGGGAACTGCCTCGACGCGGCAAGAACGATCTGCGCGCGCAGCATCGCCGGCGCGGCCCAGGCCAGCGCCAGCGTGTCCTGCAACTGGTCGCGAAACCCGGTTGCACCACCCGCTTGGTAGAAGCCCGCCTTGGCCCAGAGGCGGCAAGACACGGTCTGGTAGAGCAGCCAGCGGTTGACCAGCACATCAAAAAGCGGGTCCGGCGTTTGCACCGTGGTGGCGCCGAGCAACGCGTCCCAGTGGCGGCGCACTTGCTCGCTGCGCGATCTGGCCGATACCGTTGCGGCTACCGCGGCGAGCTGCCGCGCGGCGTCGGGGCTGTCGGCGTAGCCGAGCAGGAAAACACGCTCGGCGCTCTCGCCAGGCAACACCGACAGTTCGGTCGACAGCGCCGCGCAGGGGTCCAGCCCGCTGCCGCTGCGCTGGCCGAAGTGGTCGGGCAGCACCAGGCTGCCACGGGCGTCAAAACACTCGCGGCGGTCGCAAGTCCAGTCTTCGGTTTCTTCGGTGGCCGCGGCGATCGCCAGGAAGGCGGTGCCGTCGCCAAAGCCGGCCGACCGGTCGCGCTGGGTGCACAGCAGCGCCGTCAGTTTGTGGTCGGGCAGGCGTTGGCGGTGCAGCGCCGTGTGCACCGTGCTGCGGTCACTGCGGTTGGCGCCCATCATCCATTCGGCGATGCCGATGGCGCGCCAATGCAGGGTGCGCGAGCCGCGGTTGGTGATCTGCAGCCGTACCTGTTTGACCGAAGTCACGGCGTCGACACACCAGGTCGCGGTGACCTCGACGTCACCCCGGCGGTGGCGGATGCTGCTGCTGCCCTGGCCATGCGTGACCTGGTATCCGGTGGCCTCGTCGCTGCCATCCGCGGCCGCCCCCCAGGCCGATGGCGTCACGCTCCAGGTCTGCCGGCTCCTGCGGTCCTGCAGCAAAAACCATTCGGCCGGCGGGTCAGCGACCGGGTCGTTGGACCAGGCGGTGAGTTGGTTCATCCGGCTGTTGCGGGCCCAGGTATAGCCGCCGCCGGCTTCGGACAGTTGAGTGCCGAAGTCGGGGTTGGCCAGCACGTTGACCCATGGCCGAGAAGGCCGCAAAGCGCTGCCGACCTCGAAGCTGAATTCTCCCGTCTGCGGCGCGAAGTTGCCCGTCGGCGCCGGCAGCGCGCGGGTGGCGACGGCGGCCAGCGCCACCGGCGCCGTCGAGGTGTCGTCGCGCAACTCGAAGGCCGCTTCGTGCAGCTCGCACCACTCCTGCACATGGTGTGCAAGCGGCCGGCCATCCGCGCGCAGACGCACACGCGCCAGGCATTGCAGCGTGCTCAGCTCGTCGGCAGACAGCTCGTTGGCGCGCAGCACATGCAGGCCGGTGGTGGCCGGGCCCTGCAGGCTGGTTGGTGCACGGTCAACGCCGCCATCAACACCATGGCGCTCGCGCAGTGCTGCAATCTCGCGCTGCAGGGCCATGTGGTACGACGCTGCTTCGGCATTCACCACCACCAGGTCGCAGGCCACGCCGCCCCAGGCCCACAGTCGCAGCGCCTGGGCCAGCGAGCGCAGCATGCCCAGGCCCTGGGTCACGCCAGCCGAAACCAGGATGATCGGCCGATCGCCCGAGAGCCCCAGGCGCCACAGCAGGCGTCGGTCGCACACCGCCGCCGGCGCGCCGTCGACCATCGCACCGCTTTGCGGCCGTGTCAGGCTCAGCACCAGCGCGCTGGTCAGGCTCTGGATCGCGATCAAGTTTTCGGCGCTGACGCGCAGCGTGCGCAGGCGGATGCCACTCAGCGTGGCCGACATCAGCGACGCGCGCTGGACATGGCTGCGCTGGCGGTATTTGTCGATCACCGCGCGCAAGGTCTCGCCGTTGTCGGATGCCGCGGTGGCGAACGTCAACTGAGCCTTGC
>JANOKR010000194.1:0-9890 GCA_031419315.1 Betaproteobacteria bacterium | reverse complement strand
GGCACGATCACCGTGCTCGTGACCGGCGTGCTGCCCAACGGCCACCTGATGATCGCCGGCGAAAAGCAGATCGGCGTGAACAGCAATGTTGATGTGCTGCGCTTCAGCGGCCAGGTCGACCCGCGCGCGATCCAGCCCGGCAACGCCGTGCCCAGCGCCCAGGTGGCGAACGTGCGGGTCGAACATCGCGGCCGCGGCGCGCAGGCCGATGCCAACGCGATTGGCTGGTTGTCACGGTTCTTTTTGAGCGTTCTGCCGATCTGAAGTCTTCACAGAATGGGCCGACACGCGCGCCTGTGCGTTGCGTCAGAAACCTGAAAACCCGCGTGAGAACCAGCGTGAGATCCAGCGCCCGCCCATGAACCCCGCCTCGCGTCACCGTCTTTCCGCCCGTACCGACCCCGCCGACCGCCTGCTGCGCGCCGCCGTCTGGCTGGCCTTCATTTGCGCCAGCGCCGCGGTCTGGTGGCCGCAACCCGGGCATGCCGCGCGGATCAAGGAAATTGCCTCGGTGCAGGGCGTGCGCGACAACGACCTCATCGGCTACGGCCTCGTTGTCGGCCTGGATGGCACCGGCGACCAGACGACGCAGATGCCGTCCACCGCGCAGAGCCTGAACTCGATGCTGCAGCAACTCGGCGTCACGCTGCCGCCGGGCACCAGCATGCAACTCAAAAACGTCGCCGCGGTACTGGTCACGACCAAGCTGCCGGCGTTTGCCCAGCCCGGGCAGACGATCGACGTCAACGTCTCGTCGCTGGGCAACTCCAAGAGCCTGCGTGGCGGCACCCTGATTGCCACGCCGCTCAAGGGTGCTGATGGCCAGGTCTACGCGATGGCGCAGGGCAACCTGATCGTCGGCGGTGCGGGCGCATCGGCGGGCGGCGCGAAGGTCCAGATCAACCATTTGTCGGCCGGTCGCGTGCCTGGCGGCGCGACGGTCGAGCGTGCGGTGCCGACGCCGCTGCTGCAAGGTGATTCGTTGCAGCTCGATCTGGTCGCTGCCGACTTCAACACCGCACGTTCGGTGGCCCGGGTGATCAACGAAGCCAAAGGCGAGGGCACGGCCGCCGCGCGCGACGGCCGCACGGTCTGGATGCGAGCGCCGACGGATGCGAATGAACGCATCGGCTTCCTGGCCGATATCGAAAACCTGGTCGTCGACCTGGCGCGGCCGGCGGCGCGCATCGTCGTCAATGCCCGTACCGGCTCGGTGGTGCTCAACGATGCCGTCACGCTCGGCCCCTGTGCGGTGGCGCATGGCAGCCTGTCAGTGACGATCAGCTCGACGCCGCAAGTCAGTCAGCCTTCGCCGCTGTCGCAGGGCCAGACCACGGTGACCGAGAAGAACGACATCACGATCACGCAGGCGGGCGGCGCGCTGGTGGTGATGCCGGCCGGCGCCAAGCTCGCCGATGTCGTGAAAGCACTCAACGCACTCGGCGCGACGCCGCAAGACCTGCTCGCGATCCTGCAAGCGATGCGCAGCGCCGGGGCCTTGAAGGCAGAGATTGAAGTCATCTGACATGACTCCCGCCTCCAACAGCCTGACCATCGACGCGCGCTCGCTCGACGCGCTGCGCAGCAAGGCGGCAGTCGACCCCAAGGCGGCGGCGCGTGAAGCGGCCAAGGCTTTCGAGACCCTCTTCATGCAGGAGTTGATGAAGAGCATGCGTGCGTCTTCGCTGGGCAGCGGCATGCTCGAAAACGAAGGCAGCAAGCTCGGCACCGAGATGCTCGACACGCAGTTCTCGAGCCGCATGGCCGGTGCCCCGGGCGGCCTGGCCGATATCATCGCGCGCCAGCTCGAGCGCCAGATGGGCATGTCGCCAGGGCCGATCCCGAATGCCGCGACGGCAAATACCGCGCCGCTGCCGATCAAGGCCAACGACGACCCGACGGCGGCCGTGCGCCTGCCGCAAAAAGCCGCCGCGACCTTTGTGGCACAACACACTGACGCCGCGCGGGCAGCGCAGGCGCAGACCGGCATCCCGGCGGAATTCATGATCTCGCAGGCGGCGCTCGAAACCGGCTGGGGGCGCAAGGAAATCCGCCACGTTGATGGCGGCACCTCGTTCAACCTGTTTGGCATCAAGGCCGGCGCCAACTGGCGCGGCGCGGTCGCCGAATCCTGGACGACTGAAGTCATCAACGGCAAGGCGCAGAAGGTCAAGGCGACGTTCCGCGCCTATTCGAGTTACGCCGAATCGTTTGCCGACTACGCAAAGTTGATCAAGGACAGCCCGCGCTACGCGCAGGTCATCCAGCGCGGCGACAGCGCCAGCGGTTTTGCCCAAGGGCTGCAACGCGCCGGCTACGCCACCGACCCGGCCTATGCCGAGAAGTTGACCAAGGTCATCAATACGACGCTGCGTCTGCAGCGCTCCCTGGCGTGACATGACGACCCCCACGTCGCTCCGCTCCTGCCCTGCGCCTTGCAAGGCGCAGGGCGTTCGCCAGCCACTCGCGAGCGCGCAGGCGCTCGCTCGGTGCGGGCTCACCCCCTCTCGGGGGCTTCAGCCGCCTCGGGGCGGCCCGTCGCCGGCTGAGGTCAAGAGTTAGCCATGGGCACCTCCGCATTGATGTCGCTCGGCATGCGCGCCATGGTGGCCAACTACGCCGCCTTGCAGACCACCGGCCACAACATCGCAAACGCCAACGTGGCGGGCTTTTCGCGCCAGAAAGCCGAGTTGGCGACGTCCACCGGGCAGTTCACCGGCGCTGGTTTTTTTGGCCGCGGGGTGGATGTCGAGACGGTCAGCCGCGCGCACAACGGTTTTCTCACCCGCGAGGCGACGATGTCGCGCTCGCTGGCAAGCATGGACGCGGCGCGGCTGGCCGCGCTCGAACGCTTGGAGGTGGCTTTCAAACCCGGCGAGCAGGGGGTTGGTTATGCGGCGGGGCAGTTCCTGAATTCGATGGTCGACCTGGCCAGCCGGCCGGGTGACGCCGCCACGCGGCAGGTCGTGCTGTCACAAGCGAGCGAAGTCGCGGGCCGATTTGCCGCCGCCGGCAGCACGCTCGACTCGGTCCAGCTCGGGGTGCGTGCCGATCTCGAAAGCTCGGTCGACAAGGTCAACCAGCTCAGCCGCGGCGTTGCCGCCATCAATGCGCAGATCGCAGCAATCAATGGCCTGGGCCAACCCGCCAACGACATGCTCGACGAACGCGACCGGCTCGTCGCGCAGATCAACGACCATGTGCAGACCAGCACCGTGTCGGCGGACGACGGCACGCTGGCGGTTTTTATCGCTGGCGGCCAGCGCCTCGTGCTCGGCAACCAGGCGGCGGTGTTGCGCGTGATGCCCGACGCCGCCGACGCCTCGCGCTCGGCATTGGCGATCGGCGAAGTCGGTGTCTGGCGCACGATCGACGAAGACTTTCTCGGCGGCGGTGCGATCACCGGGCTGCTCAAGTTTCAGAACAACGACCTCGCCAGCGCGCGCGGCGAACTCGGCCGCATGGCAGCGGCGCTCGCCGGGGTGGTCAACAACCAGCAGGCGCTCGGGCTGGACCTGCGCGACCCGCCCGGCGGCGGTGCGCCGATCTTCGAAGCCGGCGCGGCGAGGGTGCTGCCTTTCAGCCTGAACCAGCGCAGCGCGGGCGGCAATTTTGCTGCCGACGTGCAAACCGTGATCACCGACGCAACGCAGTTGCAGGCCAGTGAATATGCCCTGCGTGCCGCACCGGGCGGCCCGGCCGGCACCTGGCAGCTCACGCGCCTGGCCGACGGTGTCGTGCGCAACGTTGTCGATGGCGACAACGTCGATGGTTTCCAGATCAACCTGGGCAGCCCGGCGCCAGCCTCGACCGACCGCTTCTTGCTGCAACCGGTGGCTCGTGCCGCTGTCGACATGCGCCGCGTGCTGGACAACCCGCGTGGCCTGGCCGCGGCAGCGCCGGTCACGGCGACCGCGTCGCCAGCCAACGGCGGCACTGCGTCGGTGGCGACGATGCGCGTCGTTGACCCGGCGATCAACCCCAACCTGAGCGCCGGCATCACCTTCACCTCCGCCAATGGCGACTACGCCTGGGAGCTGCGCGACCGCACCAGCAATGCGCTGGTCTCCAGCGGCACGGGGGTCTGGACCGCGGGCAGCCCGGTCGCGCTGAACGGCTTCGAGCTGAGGCTCAACGGCGTGCCGCGCACGGGTGACAACTTCAGTGTCGTGAAGACGGTCTATACCCAGGCCAACAACGCCAACGCGCTGGCCATGGTCGCGCTGCGCGACACCGCGTTTGTGGGCCGCACAGCACAAAGCGGCGGCGGCCTTGGCGGGGGCAACACGATCACCGACGCCTACGCTTCGGCGCTGGCCGGTATCGGCCTGCGCGTGCAGGCGGCCGGCACCGCCGCCGGCATTTCCAGAGCCGTCAGCAACCAGGCCGAATCGACGATCAGCGCCTACGCTGGTGTCAACCTCGACGAAGAGGCGGCGCGGCTGCTGCAGTTCCAGCAGAGTTACCAGGCCGCGGCCAAGGTGCTGACGGTGGCGCAGTCGATTTTCGACACCCTGCTCGAGATGGCCGGCAATTGAAGCCCGGGCTAACGATGCACACCAGCTGCACCATCCACTCAGGCCGCTCAGGTCGGACCCGCCAGACCCACCAGACCCACCAGACACCCGCGAGGCCTCTCCAATGCGACTGAGCACCGGCCATGCGCTGGAGCGTTCGCTGGAGTTGATCCAGCTGCGCCAGCAGGCCCTGAACGAATCCCACGAGCGGGTGAGCAGCGGCAAACGCATCCTGCGTGCCAGCGACGACCCCGGCGCGACGGCACGCGCCGAACGCGCGCTGGCGACGAGCGCCCGCGCCGACGCCAACCAGCGCGGCCTGGAGGCCAGCCGCAATGCGATGCTGCAAGCCGAAAGCACGCTCGGCGATGCGAGCAACCTGCTGCAGCACGCCCGCGAGCTGATCGTGCAGGCCGGCAACCCGATCAATACCGATGCGCAACGGCAGACGCTGGCCAGCGCGATCCGCGACACCCGCAAGCAGCTGCTCGAAACCGCCAACCGCGGTGACGGCGCCGGCGGTTTCCTCTTTGGCGGCCAGGGCGTGGCCGCGCCGCCTTTTGTCGACACCGTCGGCGGGGTGCAGTTTCGTGGCACCTCGGGGCAGATCCTGACGGCATCCGGCGAGCCGCTGCCGATGACGGTCGACGGTGACCACACCTGGCTGCGCGCGAATACCGGCAACGGCGTCTTCGTGACCGCGCCGGCAGCGGCCAACAGCCGCGGCGCCTGGATCGACCCCGGCCGGGTCGCCGACCCGAGTGCACTCAGCGGCGATGACTACGCGGTGGTATTCACGGTCACCACCGCACCGCCGGCAACCAGCTATGCGATCACGCAAAACGGCGCGCCGACGGCGATCACCGCAGCGCCGTACGTTGCCGGCCGATCGATCTCGATCGACGGCATGGAGTTGGTCGTCAACGGCGTGCCGGCCGACGGCGACCGCTTCGACATCACACCATCGACACCATCGATGTCGGTGCTCGATGCGCTGGAAAGCACCGCCGCCCAGCTTGGCGCCGGGCTGCGCAGCGGCGCCCAGGTGGCGCAGACGGTGAGCATGGGCTTGCGTGACCTCGACCAGGGCCTGAACCAGCTCATCGCAGTGCGTGCCAGGCTCGGCGAGACGCTGGGCAGCATCGACGGCGCCGAAGGCCGCATCGCCGAATCCAAGCTGCTGGCCACGACCGAGCGGTCGGCGGCCGAGGATGTCGACATGGCGCAGGCGGTGTCGGAGTTCCAGAATCGGCAGACCAGCTACGATGCGGCCCTCAAGGCGTATTCGATGGTGCAGCGGCTTTCGCTCTTCGAGTACCTGCGCTGAGTTTTCCCGGTGCTGCCGGGTTCTGCCCGGTGCCCCCGAGGCACCGTTCACGAGTTTGATTTCAGCCATCGCCACCGAGCCCGCCGCGCCTGCCATGCAAGAACATCCCGTCCTCGGCCAGGTCATCGTTGGTTATTCGCCGATGATGGACCGCCAGCGTTCCGTGGTGGCGACGCGGCTGACGATCTTCCCCGAGCAGCCCGGCGCGGTGCCCGACGCCGCGGCGCTGCTCGCGGCCATCGCCCTGGTCTTCCCGGCGCCCGCTGAAAGCCTGTCGATTTCATTGCGGCCGATGGAGGCCGGCGCCGGTGTCACGGCCACGGTCGGCACCGGCACGCCAGTCATGCTCAACGTCGCCAGCGAAGCCCTGCTCGACGCGGTGATCGCCGCGGCGACTGCAGCGCCGGTGCTGCACATGCTGCTCGAGGTGCCGGCCTTTCTGGTCGACGATCCCGTTCGTGGCCTCGCATTGCGCGCGCTGCACAAGGCCGGTCATGCCTTGGCCATCACCGGCCGGCCGGTGACCGAGCTGCCGCGCGAGCTGCTGCCCTGTTTTCGCCACGCCATCGTCGACCTGCACGACGACCGCCGCACCGGGTCGCCGGCGCCGGCCGGTGTGGCCCGTTTGATCACCACCGTGCATTCAGGCGTGCGCACGCTGGCCGATGTCGAAGCGTCGATCAAGCGCGGCGCGGTGGGTGCCATCGGCTGGCCGGTCGAAGGCGAATTCGCGGCCTCGGCCAAGGGTGCGATGGCGCCCGGTCTGCGCGGTGTTGTCGACCTGATGAAGCTGGTCGACCGCGAAGAGCCCGCCGAGCGTATGGAGCCGGTGCTCAAGTTCGACCCGACGCTGGCGTTCAGGCTGCTGCGGTATATCAACTCCGCCGCCTTTGGCCTGCGCGTCGAGGTCACGTCGTTCAAACATGCGCTGATGCTGCTCGGTTATTCGCGCCTGAAGCGCTGGCTGGCGCTGCTACTCGCCGGCGCGAGCAAGGACGCGGCGTTGCGGCCGCTGATGCACGCCGCAGTGCGGCGCGGCTTCCTGATGGAGGAGCTGGCCCGCGGGTCGGGTGACGACGAGATGCGCAGCGAGATGTTCATCTGCGGTGTTTTTTCGCTGCTCGACCGGATGTTGCTGCAGCCGTTCCCGGAGCTGCTCAAAAACGTGCCGGTGCCTGAGCGGGTGCAGGCCTCGCTGGCCACCGACAACGGGCCCTACACACCGCACCTGGATCTTGTGCGCGCCGTCGAGCAGGGTTCACCGGTGGACATCCGCAGCGGCGCCGAGCGCCTGCTCATCGCGCCAGGGGAGGTCACCCGTGCGACCTTTGCGGCGCTCGCCGCGGCCCGCACCCTGGACTGAAATGGCCGACGCTGCAGGGTCTTCGGCGTCGCTTGCAGTGGATGGCGCGGCCTTGCAGCCGCTACTTTGGCGCGCGCCGATTCCGGCAACGCTGCAAGGGCCCGACGGGCGCCTAGTCGACGTCAACGCGGCCTACCTGGCGTTCACGGGCTATTCGCGCGCGCAGGTGATCGGCTGCGACCCGATCGACCTGCAACCCGAAGAAGACCAGGCTCTGCACCGGGGCTTGCGCGAAACCCTGATGCCGCGTGTGCTGGGTGGCGAATCACCGGCGCCGCTGGAGCATCGACTGATCGACGCCCAAGGTCGCGAGCGCTGGTTTCGGCTGGCCGTCAGCCCGCTGACGGTGGGCCCCGGCCAGGTGCTGGTGCTGGCGCTGCTGCAAGACACGACCGCCGAACATCAGGCGCGCGCGCAGGCCGACCGCTCGATCGACGAACTCGCGCAATGGTTCGAGTTGAGCCCCGGCGGCATGCTCGTTTTCGACGCCAGCGGCCTCATCGTGCGCTCGAACCCGGCTTTCGAGACCCTCGTCGGCCGGGTGCCGGTGCTGCTCGGCGATGCCGCGCCGGACTTGCAACAACTGCTCGGCTGGGCGGCGGCCGGGCCCGCCGCCGGGCTGCAACCCGGCGCGCCAGTTTTTGAGTCGCGCAGCGAAGTGCTCTGCCCCGACGGCCAGCGGCGCACGCTGCTGGCGCGGCTGCGCGCTTTCCAGACCGAAGGCGGCGAGCGCCGCTACATGGCGGTGGTCGAAGACCGCAGCGCCGAAGACGAACGTGATCTGGCGCAGCTCGAAGTCGGCGCGCTGATGCAGGCCGCTGGCATTGGCGTGGCGACCTTCGATGCGGCCCATGGCTGGCGGCGCAGCCCGGCGCCGGCGGCCGGCCCCGGCGCAGCGGTGCCGAAGGCCGGTGCTGCGCTGCAAGCGATCAGCCGCGACCTCGTCGAGCCGGCGTCGCGAGGCGAATACGAAAAACTTCAAAAGGCCCTGCGCAGTGGCAGCGCGGCGCAAGTGCGGTATGCCGTGCGCCACCCCGAACTTGGCCTGCGCTGGCTGCTGACGCGGGTCGCGCCGGCGGCACTCGGCGGCGGCCGCACGACCTCGGTGGTGACGCTCGATATCACCGAGCAGCAACTCGCCGAGACACGCAGCGACGAGCTGCTGCGCGAGCTGACGACGATCCTCGACGGCTCGCCGGCGGGCATCGCCTACCTGCGCGACGGGGCGCTGGTGCGCTGCAATCGCCGCTTCGAGCGCCTGCTCGGTTTTGCCGCCGGTGCCATCGACGGCATGTCATTCGAATCGCTCTTCCGCCATCGCCCGATGGCCCTGCCGGCGGTGCAGGATGCAATGGCCGCGCTGGCCAACGGCAAGGTTTTCGACACCGAGTTCGACGCCACCGCGCCAAACGGCGCACGGGTTGGTTATTCACTGCTCGTGCGGCGCGCTGAAGGCGCAAACAGCGGGCTCGAGGCGGTCGCGGTGCTGACCGATATCACGCGGCTGAAACAGCAGCAGGCCGAGCTCGAGATGGTGCTGCAGGAACGTGAGCTGATGTTCAGCCTGTCCGACGTCGGCATCGCCTGGCTGCGTGGCAACCAGATCGAACGTGCGAACCAGGCGATGTCGACGCTGACCGGTTTTTTGCCCGCCGAGCTGGCCGGCCTGGCCCTGGCCGAGCTGCACGAGTCCGCGGCCAGCGCGGCGCAGTTTGACGACACGGTGCTGCGCAGCGTGCGCAGCCAGGGCCACTACAGCGGCGAGCGCCAGCTGCGACGGCGCGACGGCAGCCTGCACTGGGTGCAGCTCGCGATGCGGGCCGTGGATGTCGAAGACCCGCAGAGCGACATCGTCTGCTCGTTCGTCGATATCGACGAGCGCCAGCGCGCCCGCGAATCCTTGCAGCAGCAGGCCGGGCGCACACGCTCGGTGCTCGACTCGGTGCTGGTCGGCATCGTCACCGTCGGCGAGGCCGGCATCGAATGGATGAACCGTTCGGCGCGGCGCATGTTTGCCGGCGAGCTGGGTGACTTTGCCGGCGAGCCGATCGGCACCGTGGCCACCGACGAACCCGGCCACCCGCTGCGCCGCACCGACTGGATCGAACGCCTCGGTGACGGCCCGGCAGAAACCTTCGAGTGCCGGCTGCGCGGCCGCGACGGGCGCGAATTCTGGGTCGTCGGCAATGCCGTGGCGACACCACGCGAGGCGGCCAGTGGGCGCCAGGTGACTTTTGCGCTGCTTGATATCGAGGCCCGGCGCCAGGCCGAAGTGCGCATCGGGCGCGCGCAGTCTTCACTCCAGCAGGTCATCGACACCGCGCCGCTGGCGATCGCCCTGTTCGACGCCGGCACGCAGCAGGTGCGGCAGCTCAATCAGATGGCGGCGGCATTTTTTGGGCCTCCGCTGGCGGCACTTGTCGGCCAGGCGCCGGTGGATTGGACGGCCTGGCTGGGTGCCGACGAAGTCGCTGCGCTGCGCGCCAGCCTGGCGCTGGCAGTCGACTCGCCCGACGGCGTGCGGCGCGAGATCACCCGTGCCGGCGCCGACGGGCCGCGCCTGTGGGACACCCGTTTTGTCAGCCAGGTGCCGGGCGACGGTTCACCCGCCGGCCAGGTGCTAATGGTCGCCAGCGACATCACTGCACTGCGCGTGGCCGAGCAGGCGCGGCTGGACGCCGCG
>JANOKR010000193.1:0-2891 GCA_031419315.1 Betaproteobacteria bacterium | reverse complement strand
GGCTGGACCAGGGCCTGCCCGAAGCCCAAGCCTGGTGGACGCTGAAGCGCCAGGCGATGACGGTGGACACGCAGCCGGTGCCGGCGTTGTACCTGGGCACCACCAGCGGCGAGCTGTGGATCGGGCATGACGAAGGCGCGCGCTGGACGAATATCGCCCGGCACCTGCCCGAGATCTACGCCGTGGAAGTGGCTGCGTTGTCATGAACCGCGGTCGCCGATCGGGGGCGCCAGGTGCAGCGGCGATGATCCGATGAAGGTGCTGATCCCTGGCGCGTTGTGGTCGTACACACGCGAGCCGCACGTCGAGGCCGCGGGCGACACGCTGCACGCGCTGTTCGCCGACCTCGACCGCCGCTACCCAGGCTTGCGCTTTCGCGTCGTCGACGAGCAGCACCAGTTGCGGCCGAACATGCGCATCTTTGTCAACGGCATCGGCGTGCGCGCGCTCGACCATGCGCTGCAGCCAGACGACTTCGTGGCCATCGTATTGGCGCTCAGCGGCGGCTGATGCCGCCGGGCCCGGCGAGGCCCCTGCGCGCTGGCATGGACCGTGACGCCTACCGCTGCGTCTTGTCCTGGCTGTTCTGCGCTTCGATGCGCTCGCGGGCGGCTTGCCAGTCGGCATCGCTCCAGTCGCGCAGCGCGTAGAAATTGCCGCCGGTGGCCAGCGCATGGCCGCCGTCCATCATGATGCTCTGGCCGGTGAGCCAGTCGCAGTGGCCGGGCGCCATCAAGAAGGTGGCCAGGTTCTGCAGTTCGGCGAACGTGCCGGTGCGTGCCATCGGGTTGTGCTCGCGGCTGTTGGCACCGGGCTCCTCGCCGGGGTTGAGGCGTTTGCTCATGCCTTCGGTTGGGATCTCGCCGGGGCCGACCGCATTCAGCCGCACGCCAAACTTCGCCCATTCAACGGCCAGCGATTTGGTCATGACCTCGATGCCGGCCTTGCTCATCGCCGACGGCACCACATAAGGTGAACCGTTGTCGACCCAGGTCACGATGATGCTCATCACGCTGCGCATCGGCTGGCCCGGCTGCCACTGCCCGGCCTTGGCCTGCGCGACCCAGCGTTTGCCCACCGCCTGGGTGACATAGAAGCTGCCGTGGAAGACGATATTGGCGATCGCATCAAAAGCCCGCGACGACAGGCTCTCAGTGGGCGCGATGAAATTGCCCGCCGCGTTGTTCACCAGGCCGGTGAGGCCACCATCGGCAAACAGCGACTCGACCATCTCGTCGACGGCGGCAGCGATGCGGATGTCAACGCCGAAGGTATCGATGCGCGCTTTGGGAAACTGCTCGCGCCAGGCCGCCGCGGTTTCGTCACACACCGATTTGCGCCGGCCGCAGATCGCGATGTCGGCGCCGCGGGCGAGAAACGACTCGGCCATCGCGCGGCCCAGGCCGGTGCCACCGCCGGTGACGAGGAAACGCTGGCCGGTCATCAGGTCGTTCTTGAACATGGTCAAAACCTCGTTGAGTGTGTTGCAGATTCAGTCGGCGCCGGCCACGGCCATGGCGGGGTTGCTACACGCTCGCCGCCGCGAGCGCCTGGTCAATATCCCAAAGGATATCGTCGATATGTTCCAGCCCGACCGAGATGCGCACCATATCCGGCGGCACGCCGGCGGCGAGCTGCTGCGCGGCGTCGAGCTGCCGATGCGTGGTGCTCGCCGGGTGGCTGATCAGCGTGCGGGTGTCGCCGATATTCACGAGATGACTCATGAACTGCGCCGACTCGATGAACTTCACGCCCGGCCGGATGCCACCCCTAACGCCAAAAGCGAGTAGACCGGACGCGCCACGCATCTGGCGTTTCAACAGCGCATGCTGCGGGTGGTCTTCCAGGCCGGGGTAGTTGACCCAGGCCACCGCGCGGTGGCTGCGCAAAAACGTCGCCACCGCCAGCGCGTTGCTGCAATGGCGCTCCATGCGCAGCGGCAGCGTCTCGACACCTTGGAGCACCTGCCAGGCGCTCATCGGCGATAGCGCGGCGCCAAAAACGCGCAGCGTTTCCATCCGGCAGCGCATCGTGAAACCGAAGTCGCCGAAGGTCTCGTAGAACTTCACGCCATGGTAACCCGGCGAGGGCTCGGTCATGCCGGGGAACTTGCCGTTGTCCCAGGGGAATTTGCCGCTCTCCACCACCACACCGGCCAGCGTCGTGCCATGCCCGCCGAGGTATTTGGTCGCGCTGTGCACGACGATATCGGCGCCCAGCGCGATCGGGTTGCACAGCAGCGGGCTCGGCACCGTGTTGTCGATGACCAGCGGCACGCCATGGGCATGGGCGACCGCGGCCACCGCGCCGATGTCGAGCACCACCAGGCTCGGGTTGCCCAGCGACTCGGCAAATACCGCGCGCGTATTCGGGCGCATCGCGGCGGCAAAAGCTTGCGGCTTGGTGGCATCGACAAAACTCGTCTCGATGCCGAACTTCTTCAGGTTCACTGCCAGCATCGTGACGCTGCCGCCATACAGCGCGCCGGCCGCCACGACATGGTCACCAGCTTGCAGGATCGTCATCAGGGCCATCGCTTCGGCGGCCATGCCGCTGGCGCTGGCCACCGCAGCGCGGCCACCTTCGAGTGCGGCGATGCGCTCCTCGAGCGCGGCCACCGTCGGGTTGCTCAAACGCGAATAGACATTGCCGAAGGTTTGCAGGTTGAACAGGCTCGCAGCGTGGTCGGCCGAATCAAAAACAAAACTCGTCGTCTGGTAGATCGGCAAGGCGCGCGCGCCGGTCGCCGCGTCGGGGATCTGGCCGGCGTGGATGGCCAGGGTCTCGGCTTTGAATTGGCGGTCGGGCATGGTGGCGTGATGTTTATCGTCTGCGGGTGTTGTATGGGGTCTTGCTTCGGCTGGGCTGGCGGCGCGCTTTGCCGCGCGCTT
>JANOKR010000192.1:0-4147 GCA_031419315.1 Betaproteobacteria bacterium | reverse complement strand
CGCAGCGTGGCGTAGACGCCGCCGGCCAGCGCCTCGGGTGCGACATACTTGAGCGCGCGCAGGCCCGGGATCAGGTAGCGCTGCACGGGGCCCGGCACGACGCGGTTCAGCGCCGCGCGCACGGTGTCGGCGGTGAGCGCGCGTTCGAGCAGCGCATAGGCCGCGTCGTCGCGCGCGACCAGCGTCAAGTCGAGCACGTCCCCTTTGTCGCCGGCGCGCCCGCTGGCAATTTCGCCGACGCGGATGGCTGGCCGCGGTTGGGTCATGACTGGCTCCAGAGAATCTCGGGCTGCACCAGCGTCGGCGCGATGTAACCGTCAAGCACCTCGATGCGCGGCCGGCGCTCGCTGCGCACGCTGCAGCCGCCGGCCGGCCCGCACAGCGTCATCGCGTAGATCTCGTCTTCGATGACCTGCGCCATCTCGGCGTCGGCGCAACGCGCTGAGACATGGACCCGCAACTCGGCCGGCGCCGGGCCGGCTAACGAGCCCGCACGCAGCATCGAGTTGATGCCGACGAGGTCGATCGCGATATCGTCCGGCGCCCAGGCGGCCAGCCGCAGCCGCAGGGTGTCGGCCGAGCGGCGCGCACGATCAAAGGCGCCACTGCCGGCGAAGCCGATCTCGCAGTCGGCGATGAAACCCGGCAGCTCAAGGAAGCCGGCCACCTTCAAGGTCGGCGGCGGGCCGAGCGAACGTGCGCCGGTCATGCGCACGCGGTTGTGGCCGATCTGCTCGAAGCGGATGCCGGTGAAGTCGATGATCAGGTCGGGCGTGGCGTAGCGCGCAGGGTCGTGGACTTCGTAGAGCAGTTGCAGCGTACAGGTGGTGGCGTCGAGCAGGCCCGGCAGGCCGTCGAGGACGGTGATTTCGGCGCTGCCGTCGGCGTGGACGTGCGCCAGCGGATAGCCCAGGTGGGCATGGTCGGCGGCGCTCAGGATTTGCCCTACAGCCGCGGCGCCCGCCGGCTCGTAGTTGCCGCCGGTGAGCTGGCCGGCACATTCGAGCAAGTGGCCGACCGCGATCGCGCCGGCCAGCGCGGCTTCACCGGGCTCGATGTGCTTGCGCGCCGCGGCCGCAAACAGCGCCGAATCGGCGACGCGGCCGGTGACGACGACCGCGGCGCCTTCGTCGAGTGCCTGCGCCAGCGGCACGCTACCGAGATAGACATGCGCGCCAAGCAGTTGACCGCGCACCGGGCGCACCCAGGCGATGTGCTCGCGCAGGTGCATGACATCGTCGCCATGGATCGCGGCGATGCGCAGGCCGGGCAGGCCGAGTTCACCGGCGAGCCGCGCGATGGCTTCGCCGGCCGCGCGCGGATTGGCCGCGCCGAGGTTGCTGACGATGCGGCAGCCGTGCCTTGCGGCGGCCGGCAGCAGCGGTGTCAGGCGCCGCCGCAGGCGCGGGTCGGCGCCGGCGGCAGGGTTGTCGGCACGCGCCCTGATGGCCGGCACCAAGGTGCGCTCGGCCAGGCATTCGAGGACCACGGTGTCGACCTGGCCAGAGCTGGCCAGCGCCACCGCGGGGTCGATGCGGTCGCCGGCAAAACCGGCACCCGCGCCGATGCTGCACACCGGCGTGGATGAAACGTTAGACATGCCGGGCATCGTGGTCACAGCCCCATGTAGGAACGCTGCACATCGGGGTCGCGCAGCAGTTCGGCGCCAGGTGCGACTTTCAGGATCGCACCATGTTCGATGATGCAGCCGCGGTCACACAGGCGCAGCGCGTTGTCGACGTTTTGCTCCACCAGCAGCACCGACAGGCCCTTGGTGGCGACGAGTTCACGCACCATCTCGAAGACCTTGGCAACGATGATCGGCGCCAGGCCGAGCGAGGGTTCGTCGAGCATCAGGAGCTTGGGCAGCGACATCAATGCGCGGCCGACGGCGCACATCTGGCGCTCGCCGCCCGACAGCCGCCCGGCCAACTGCTGCCGGCGCTCGGCCAGGATCGGGAACAGGCGCATGACTTCGTCGAGCGTCTCGTCCATGCGCGATCGCGCGCCGCGGTGGTAGGCACCGAGCTGCAGGTTTTCGAGCACGGTCATGAAGGGGAACAGGCGCCCGCCCTCGGGCACCATCACCAGCCCGCGCGGCGCGGCTTCGTGCGCCGGCAGCGTGGTGATGTCTTCGCCGCTGAACGTGACACGCCCGGCATGCGCACGCAGGTGGCCGCTGATGGTGAGTAGCAGCGTCGTCTTGCCGGCGCCATTGGCGCCGACCACCGAGACGATTTCGCCCTGGCCGACATTCAGCGTGATGTCCTTGAGCACCGGCAATTCGCCGTAACCCGAGTAGAGCGACTGGACACTCAGGATCGCAGTCGTGTTCGCGGTCATGCCGCAATCTCCGCGGCCTTGCCCGGCTCGCCGAGATACGCCTTGATGACCTCGGGCGAACTCAGGATCTGGTCGGCTGTGCCTTCGGCAATCAGGCGGCCGCGGTCGAGCACCACCACACGTTCGGAGAAGGCGCGAACGACCTTCAGGTTGTGTTCGATGATCAAGAAGGTCAGCCCGGTCTTGTGCAGGCCTTGCAGCAGCTCGATCGCTTGGCCGACCTCGCTCTGGTTGAGGCCGGCCATGACCTCGTCGAGCAGCACGATCTCGGGTTCGAGCGCGAGCGCGCGTGCGACCTCGAGCCGGCGCCGCTCGCTCAGCGTCAGGTCGCCGGCACGCCGGCCGGCATGTTGCGCGAGGCCGACTTTTTCAAGCACCACAAAGGCTTTGTCGCGGGCGTCGTTCAGCGCGCGGTGGTGCAGGAAGGCGCCGATCATCACGTTCTCGAGCGCGTTCAGGCCGATCAGCGGCTTGGCGATCTGGAAGGTGCGGCCCATGCCCAGGCGGGCGCGGGCATGCGGTGCGAGCCGGTTGATGGTCTCGCCGCGCAGGCGCACGTCACCCTGCGTCGGCGCGAGCTGGCCGGTGAGCAGGTTGAAGAAGGTCGTCTTGCCGGCGCCGTTGGGGCCGATGATGCTGACGATCTCGCCCTTGGTCACCGACAGCGAGACATCGTCGACGGCACGCAGGCCGAGGAAATGTTTGCTCACGCCGGTGACGGAGAGTAGCGCCGCACTCTCGGTGCTCATTTCCACTGCTCCTCGTGCAGCGCCCGGTCGCGCTTGCGGCGCCGCCAGTCGCTCCACACCCCGACCACGCCGCGCTTCATGAAGAGTGCCGCCAGCACCATCAGCAGCCCCAGGATCGCCAGGTTCAGGCCTGGCAGCGAGGCCGCCAGCTCGGCGCGCAGGAAGTTCTCGAACGGGATGATCAGGGCGGCGCCCAGCAGCGGCCCGTAGATCGTGCCGATGCCCCCGATCAGCGCCAGCAGTGCGAACTTGACACCGACCTCGGGCAAGGTGAACAGGGTGGGCGGGTCGATGTAGCGCAGGTACATCGCGAACAAGGTGCCGCCGATCGAGGTCAGCGCTGCGCTGAGCGCCATGCCTTGCAGCTTGACGCCGAGCACGTTGATGCCCGAGGCGCGCGCCGCGTCCTCGTCCTCGCGCACCGCCAGCAGGTAGTAGCCCAGCCGGCGCCGGCGCAGCAGCACGCAGACGCCGATGACCAGTGCGGCGAAGCAGAACATCAGCAAGGCGTAGTGCCAGCGCTCCAGGAAGATCATGTTGGCGAAGCCGGCCTTGAACGGCACCTGCATGCCGCGCGGCCCCCCGGTGACCGAATCGAAGTGGTTGGCAAAAACGAACGCCACCTCGTTGAAGGCCAGGGTGGCGATGGCGAAGAACGGGCCGCGCAGGCGGAAAGTGGGCCAGGAAATCAGCGCCGCCACCAGGGCCGCCAGCAGTGCCGTGGGCAGCATGGTGACCCATGGCGACAGGTCGAACGACAGGTACAGCCGCACCGTGACGTAGGCGCCGATGGCGAAGAACACGCCGTGCCCGAGCGAGAACTGGCCGCCGAAGCCGCCGATGATGTTCCAGGCCGCCGCCAACCCGCCCATCAGATAGGTGAAGGCGATGATGTTGAGCCAATGCGGGTCGTTGGCCAGCAAAGCCAGCGGCGCAAAAGCCAGCGCCATCGCGCCCAGGTAGGACCAGAGCGCCTTGCGGCCCGACTCGACCGCGCCCTGTTGATGCTCAGTGTTGTTCACGGAAGCCCACTTCTTCGGCGCCGACCTGGCCGA
>JANOKR010000191.1:0-8778 GCA_031419315.1 Betaproteobacteria bacterium | reverse complement strand
CAGCCTGAAGGTCGGGCGTGTCGACTGGGCGCTGATCGGCCAGCACAACCAGATGAACGCACTGGCTGCGATCGGCGCGGCCGAACATATCGGCGTCGCACCCGAGGCCGCCGCTGCCGCGCTGGCGACCTTCAAGAATGTGCGCCGGCGCATGGAGTTGCGTGGCGAGGTCCAGGGCATCAAGATCTACGACGATTTTGCGCACCACCCGACTGCCATCCGCTCGACCGTCAACGGGCTGCGCCGCAAGGTCGGCCTCGGCCGCATCCTGGCGGTCTTCGAGCCGCGCTCGAACACCATGAAGCTCGGCACCATGAAAGCCCAGCTGCCCTGGGCGCTGGAAGAAGCGGACTTGAGTTTCTGCCTGCAAGGCAACTATGGCTGGAGCACGCATGACGCGCTGGCGCCGATGGGGCCGCTGGCGGTGGTGGCCGACTCGGTCGACGCGCTGGTGGCGCAAATCGCCCGCGCCGCGCTGCCCGGTGACCATGTGCTGTGCATGAGCAACGGCGGCTTCGGTGGCATCCACGACAAGTTGCTCGCGGCGCTGAAATCACGCTTCGCATGAAGGTCCTCACCCACCTGCTCTACCTGCACGGGTTTCGTTCTTCGCCGCAGTCGTTCAAGGCGCGCCGGGTGCAGACCTGGCTGCAGGCGCATCGACCTGAAGTGCACTGGTGGTGCCCGCAGTTGCCACCGTCACCACGCGAAGCGATGGCGCTCATCGACGCCGGCGCTGCCGCCTGGCCGGCAGCCAATTCGGCGGTGGTCGGCAGCTCACTTGGCGGCTTTTATGCGACGACGGTCGCCGAGCGCCGCGGCTGGCCTGCGGCGCTGCTCAACCCGGCCACCGAACCTGCTCGCGACTTGGCGGCGTATATCGGCGAGCAGACGGCTTTCCACAACCCGGCAGAGCGGTTTTTCTTTCGCGCTGAATTTGTCGACGAACTGCGCGCCCTGGCCACCGGCCCGATCACCCGACCCGAGCGCTACTTCGCGGTCATCGCCAAGGGCGACGAGTTGCTCGACTGGCGCGAGATGTGCGCGCGTTATCCGGGTGCTGCGATCCGCCTGCTCGAAGCCGGCGACCACGCCTTGAGCGATTTCGACGAGCACCTGCCAGCGCTGCTGAAATTTCTGCACCTGCTGGATTGACCAGGAAAGTCGCGCGACCCGGGGCGCGGGACGGCGCCCGCTGCGCCAGCGGCGACAATCAGGCCGATGTATGCACTGTTCGAAGACGCCGGCAAATTCCTCGCCGGCCGCGTGTTGGCCGAAGCCGAGGCTTCGGTGCAGCTTGAACTCGACTCCGGCAAACGGGTCAAGGTCAAGGCCGCGCATGTGCTGCTGCGCTTCGAGCAACCCGCGCCGGCCGAGCTGATCGCCGCCGGCCAGAAAATCGCCCCCGAGATCGACCTCGACCTGGCCTGGGAATTTGCCCCCGAAGGCGACTTCGGTTTTGTGCAATTTGCGCGCGACTATTTCGACGCCGCGGCCGGGCTGGACAAACAAGCGGCGGCGTTGTTCCGCCTGTTCGACGCGCCGCATTATTTTCGCCGCGTCGGCAAAGGCCAGTTCAAAAAAGCGCCAGAAGAAGTCGTCAAGGCTGCGCTGCTGGGCATCGAGCGCAAGAAGCAGGTCGCGGCGCAGATCGAAGCCTGGGCCGGCGAACTCGTCGCTGGCAATTGCCCGGCGCCGATCCGCGAGCAGCTCTACAAAATCCTGTTCAAGCCGGACAAAAACAGCGCCGAGTACAAAGCTGTTGTTGATGCCGCGAAACGCTCGCAGCGCGCACCGCTGGACTTGCTCAAGGGCGCCGGCGCGATCGACAGCGCCTACCAGTTTCACTGGAAGCGTTTTCTCTTCGAGCAGTTCCCCAAAGGCACCGGCTTCCCGGCGCTGGCCGCGCCGGCGATCAAGGAGGTTTTGCCGCGCGCCGAGGTGCAGGCGTTTTCGATCGACGATTCGGCGACGACCGAAATCGACGATGCACTTTCGGTGCAGGGCTTAAGCAGCGGCAGCGTCACCTTTGGCATCCACATCGCGGCGCCGGCGCTCGCCTTCGGCGCTGATTCTCCGGTCGACAAGGTCGCCCGCGAGCGCCTGTCCACCGTCTACATGCCCGGTTGGAAGCTGACCATGCTGCCCGACGATGTTGTGCAGGCCTACACGCTGACCGCCGGCCACGATTGCCCCGCCGTCAGCCTGTACCTCACGTTTGATGAGCTAACGCTGGAAATGAAGGCCAGCGAAACCCGGCTCGAGCAAGTGCCGATCGTGGCCAACCTGCGTCACGACTTGCTCGACGGCGTCATCACCGAACCCAGCCTGACGGGCGAAACGCCGGCCGACTATGCCTTTGCGCCCGAGCTCGCATTTGCCTTCCGCCTCGCGCGTCATCTCAAAGCGCAGCGCGAAGTGGCGCGTGGCAAGCCGGAAAATTTCAACCGCCCGGACTACAACTTCAAGCTCGACCGCACCGCCGGCAACACCGATGCGCCCGACGGCAGCGAGCGCGTCTCGATCAGCACGCGCCAGCGCGGCGCGCCGCTGGATTTGATCGTCGCCGAGGCGATGATCCTGGCCAACTGCACCTGGGGCGGCTGGCTTGCCGACTGCGGTGTGCCGGGCATCTACCGCAGCCAGGCGAGCATGGCCCCGGGTGTCAAGGTGCGCATGGGCACCAAGCCGCAGCCGCATGCCGGCGTGGGCGTGCCGCAATACAGCTGGTCGACGTCGCCGTTGCGGCGATATGTCGACCTCGTCAACCAGTGGCAGATCATTGCCTGCGCGCGACATGGCCGCACCGCGGCCCTGGTGGCGCCATTCAAGCCCAAGGACACGGCGCTGTTTGTCGTGATCTCGAATTTTGATTCAGCCTACGCGGCGTACAACGATTTTCAGAACGGCATCGAACGTTACTGGACGATGCGCTGGCTCGAACAAAATGCCGTCACCGAGCTCGACGCCACGGTGATGAAAGACGGCCTGGTACGCGCCGATACGCTGCCGCTGGTCTTTCGCGCCGCCGGCTGCGACAGCCTGCCGCGCGGCGCGCGGGTGCGCGTGCGCATTACCGGCACCGACCTGTTGACGCTGGATGTCTTTGCAACGCTGCAAGCGCGGCTCGACGTCACGCCGGCGGCGGCTGACGGTGCGGCCAACGGTGCTGCCGAGGTCGGTGACGGTGATGACGATGCCGATGACGCCGCAGGTGCGGCAGGCCCGATCGCCATCGCCATCGATCTCGGTGCTGACGACAGCGGTAGCGCGGCGAACGCCGACGATGTGACGGCGTCGGCCGCGCCGCTGTCGACACACCCCACCGCCGCCTGACGCGCCCGCCCCCGCCATGCGCTGGCTGCCGGCCGACCGGGCTGCAAACCGGGCTGCACACTGGTTCAGGCAATGGACCACGCTGCAGGTCGCGCTGGGCATCTCGCTGGCCGCACATGCGGTGCTGCTGACGGTGCGCTTCGCGGCGCCGGAAGCCTTCAACCGCGCTTTCAGCGATACGCCGCTCGAGGTGATTTTGGTCAACGCGCGGTCGAACGAAAAACCGACCCAGGCCCAAGCCATCGCGCAAGCCAACCTGACCGGCGGCGGCGAAGCCAAAAGTGGCCGCGCGACATCGCCGCTGCCGGTATCGGCGCAGTTGGAAACGGGTGACTCTTCGGAGCTGGCGCGCAAGCGCATCGTCCGCCTGCAGGACGAGCAGCAGCAGTTGCTGGCGCAGATCCGCCGCGAAGTCGCGCTACTGCCGCCGCCGGACCCGCGGCGTGATGCCGGCAGCCCGCAGGAGCGTGACCAGGCCGAACGCCGGCGCCAGCTCTTGCGCCTGCTGGCGGAGATCGAAAAGCGCGTGAATGAAGAAAATGCGCGACCGAAAAAGCGCTATATCAGCCCGGCCACGCGCGAAGAGGTTTATGCGCTCTATTACGACGCGCTGCGGCGCCGCATCGAAGACCGCGGAACACGCGACTTCCCCGAGGCGCAGGGCCGCAAGCTCTACGGCGAGCTGACGATGAACGTGACCGTTGACGCTTTGGGCCAGGTTGTCGAGGCCGAGGTGGTGCGGCCGTCGCGATCGAGGTTGCTCGACCAGCGTGCATTGGCCATCGTGCGCGCCGCGGCGCCGTATGGCAGCTTCAGCGCCGCGATGCGGCGCGAGGCCGACCAGATCGTCGTCACCTCGCGTTTCCGCTTCACGCGTGACGACGGTTTTGAGACCACCCTGAGCGCGCCGCCAAGATGACCGTCGACCGCTACTTTGTGCTTGGCAACCCGGTGGCGCACAGCCAGTCGCCTTTCATCCACGCCGCCTTTGCAAAGCAGACGGGCCAGGCGCTGGTCTACGAGCGCCGGCTGTGCGCGCTCGCCGGTTTTGCCGTGGCGGTGCGCGCGCTTGCCGCGGATGGCGGCGACGAGGCCGGCAACGCAGCCGGCGCCGGCCCGGTGCGCGGCTGCAACGTCACGATGCCGTTCAAGTTCGAGGCCTTTGCGCTGGCGGCGCAGCGCACGCCACGCGCCGCGCGGGCGCAGGCCGCCAACGTGTTGCGCTTCGACGCCGATGGCTGGCTCGCCGACAACACCGACGGCGCCGGGCTGGTGCACGACATCGAGGGCAACGCCGGGGTGCCGATCGCCGGCCGGCGCGTGTTGCTGATCGGCGCCGGGGGTGCCGCCGCGGGGGTGTTGGGGCCGCTCATCGCCTGCCGGCCGGCGCTGCTGACCGTCGTCAACCGGACGGCCGCAAACGCCGTCGCCTTGGCCGCGCGGCATGCGGCGTGGGCCGATCAACATCGCGTCGCGCTGCACACCGGCGCGATGGACGCGGCGACGGCCGCGGTTGCGGCGTTCGGCGGGCCTTTTGATATCGTGATCAACGCCAGCGCGTCGAGTGTCGCTGGCGCGGCGGTGCCAATTGGCGCCGAGGTGATGGCCACCGGCGCGCTGGTCGTGGACTTGATGTACGGCCCGGCCGCCGAGCCTTTTTTGGCCTGGGCGCGTGGGCATGGTGCGACGACCCGCGACGGCCTGGGCATGCTCGTCGAGCAGGCTGCGCAAGCCTTCTTTTTGTGGCGCGGCGTGCAGCCGCAGACGGCGCCTGTGCTGGCCGCCCTGCGCGTGCACCTGAATGCCGCTGCGTGACGAAGCACATGCGGCAATGAAGCCGGTCGTCGCACACCTCTGGCGCGTCGCCGCGTTGCTGGCGATCTGCACGCTGGCGCTGCAATTGACCTTCGCCGCACGCATCGTATTGATGAATCTGATCGATCCACAGTCGACGACCTTCCAGCGCAGCGAAGCCTGGCGCCTGCTGACCGAGGGCCGCCTGGCGTGGAGCCAGGCGTGGGTCGACTACGCTCAGATCAGCGTGGCGCTGAAGCGTGCGGTGATCGCCAGCGAAGACGCCGCTTTTGTCGGGCATGGCGGTATCGACTGGGAGTCACTCGAAAAAGCCTGGGGCAAGAATCAGCGCGCCGAACAGCGTGCGGAAAAACGTGCCGAACAGACTGCCCAGCGGCAAACCAAGGCCGCTGCCGGAAACACCCGCCCGGCCATCGAGCCCAAGGTCGTCGGCGGCTCGACGATCACCCAGCAACTGGCGAAGAACCTGTTTCTGTCGGGCGAGCGCACCGTGCTGCGCAAGGGCCAGGAATTTGTGATCACGCTGATGCTCGAAGCGCTGCTGAGCAAGCAGCGCATCCTGGAGATCTATCTGAACAACGTCGAATGGGGCGAAGGGGTGTTCGGCGCGCAGGCCGCGGCGCTGCACTATTTCCGCGTCGACTCAGGCCGCCTCGGGCCTGACGCCGCGGCGCGGCTGGCGGTGATGCTGCCGGCGCCCAAGCGCTTCGAGAAGCGGCCCGGCTCGGCCTATGTCAGCGGCCGCGCGGCGACCATCGTGGCGCGTATGGGCGCGGTCGAACTGCCTTGATCACGCCCGATGTTGCGCACGACATCCCTATGATTGACGCGCCCGACAAACCCGCTATGTCAGACCTACCCTTCAGCTCAGCCACCCAGGCGATCGCGGCGGAAGCCGCGCGCCTGGTCGTCGAGACCGGGCTCGAATATGGTGCCGCCAAATCCAAGGCAGCACGCCAGCTGTCGCGGCACGGCGGCCGGCGGCCGAAGCTGCCGAGCAACGAGCAGGTCGAAGACGAGGTGCGCGACTACATCGAGCTCCTTTGCGCGGAGACGCAGCCGGCCGAGTTGGCCGCGTTGCGTGGTGTGGCGGCGCTGTGGCTGGCGCGGCTGGCTGCTTTTCGTCCGCACTTGAGCGGCGCGGTCTGGCGCGGCACTGCAACGCGGCAGTCGTCGGTGCACATCGATCTCTATTGCGACGACTCGAAGTCCGCCGAGATCGCATTGCTCGACCTGGGCGTCCAGATCGATGTGAATACGCTGGACGCCGCCGGGCCTTGTCCGCTGGACGTGCTGACGCTGGTATCGCCCTGCCCCGCGCTTGGCGAGCCGGTCACCGTGCACCTGATCGTGCGCGACCACGACGACCAGCGCGGCGCGCTCAAGCCCGATTCGCGCGGGCGCAGCTGGCGCGGCGATCTGGGTGCGCTGCAGCGGCTGTTGGGCGCCGACGCTGGTCACGGTGGTGGCAGCGGCGACGGCATCGCCAGTGACGACGACCGGGCAGCGGCGGGCGGGCCGCCGTCATGAAGCGGCAGACCCTGATTCTCGGTGCGGCCGGCCTCGCCGCGCTTGGCGTCGGTGTCGGTGTTGGTGTCGGCTGGCAACGCCGGCGTGACCACGTGACGGCCAACGCCGACGCGCCGCCGTGGTCGCTGCAGTTTCCGCGGCCCGAAGGCGGCGTGTTGTTGATGAGCGCGTTTCGCGGCCGCCCGCTGGTCTTGAATTTCTGGGCGACCTGGTGCCCGCCCTGCGTCAAGGAGATGCCCGCACTCGATCGTTTCCAGCGCGAGTTCTCGGCCCGCGGCTGGCAGGTTGTCGGGTTGGCGGTCGACCAGGCCGGGCCGGTGCTGGAGTTTCTTGGCCGCCAGCCGGTGAGTTTTGCAGTCGGCCTGGCGGGCTTTGCGGGCACCGACCTGAGCCGCCACTTTGGCAACACGGCAGGTGGCCTGCCGTTCACGGTGGTCTTCGATCGACGCGGCCAGGTCCTGCACCGCAAGATCGGCGAGACTTCTTTCGACGAGCTTGCGGGCTGGGCCGCGCAGGCTTGAGACCGGCCCGCCGGGTCATCGACCTGCCACCGCGACCGAACCCTGTCAATCGGGTTTGTGTTCGGCGATGTGGCAGGCAGTTGCGCCCAACGTCAGATAAGTCGCGCAGAAGTTGGCGTAAAGTCCGCGACTGCCTTGCGCCATGCGAAGCCGGGTTTTTGTTGATCTGAATCGAGACCGTTTGCAAAAATGCACCGCGTCAAGCCCGTCTGCCAGCACTTGAGCCGGCAAGTTCGAAGCAAATATCGCTGCAATCGCAGCCGTTCTGGCCACAGTCGTTGATGAGCGCTTGCCGACGCGAACGCTTAACCCCTAAAACACAAGACGGCGCGCCCACGGCGCTGCGCCGCAGCCCACGAGGAGCCCCATGGACCTGCGCAAACTGAAAACCCTGATCGACCTCGTTTCGGAGTCGAGCATTACCGAACTCGAAATCACCGAAGCCGAAGGCAAGGTGCGGATCGTCAAAGCCAGCGCCCCAGCGGCAATGTTGATGCAGGCCGCCCCGGCGATGGTCGCAGCGCCGCTCGCCACGCCGCACGCTGGAGCGCCGGCTGCCGCGGTGGCCGCGGTCGAGGCGCCGGCCGCCCCCGCCGGCACGGTCATCAAATCACCGATGGTCGGCACCTTCTACCGCTCGGCCAGCCCGGGATCGAACGCTTTTGCCGAGCTCGGCAGCGAGGTCAAGGTCGGGGACCCGATCTGCATCGTCGAGGCGATGAAGATCATGAACGAGATCGAAGCCGACGCCGCCGGCCGGGTGACGCGCATCCTGTGCGAAAACGGGCAGGCGGTCGAGTTCGGACAACCGCTGTTCGTCGTCGAATAGGCGCGTCGGCGAATGTTCAAGAAAATCCTGATCGCCAATCGAGGCGACAACGCCGCAGGCGCTGCGGCGCAGCCACATTGCATCGCGGGCGCAGCACGCCAATGCGATTGAGCCGAGCACCATGTTCAAGAAAATACTGATCGCCAATCGAGGCGAAATCGCATTGCGCATCCAGCGCGCCTGTCGCGAGATGGGAATCTAGGCGGTGGTCGTTTATTCCGAAGCCGACCGCGAAGCCAAGTACGTCAAGCTCGCCGACGAGGCGGTGTGCATCGGCCCGGCAGCGTCGGCGCAGAGTTATCTCAGCATGCCGGCGATCATCTCGACGGCCGAGGTGACTGACGCCGAGGCGATCCACCCCGGTTACGGCTTCCTGAGCGAAAACGCCGATTTCGCCGAGCGGGTCGAAAAAAGTGGTTTTGTCTTCATCGGGCCGACACCAGAATCGATCCGCACGATGGGCGACAAGGTCTCGGCCAAGCAGGCCATGATCAAAGCCGGCGTGCCCTGTGTGCCGGGCTCAGAAGGGGTGCTGCCCGAAGAACCCAAAGAGATCATCCGCATCGCGCGCACGATCGGCTACCCGGTGATCATCAAGGCCGCTGGCGGCGGCGGCGGGCGCGGCATGCGTGTGGTGCACACCGAGGCCGCGCTGATCCACGCGGTGCAGACCACACGCACCGAAGCCGGTGCGGCGTTCAGCAACCCGGCGGTGTACATGGAGAAGTTCCTCGAGAACCCGCGCCA
>JANOKR010000190.1:0-15602 GCA_031419315.1 Betaproteobacteria bacterium | reverse complement strand
TGTCGCCGCTGCGCTGCGCCGGGTCGTAGCGGCAGCCCTTGCAGTGCGGGCTCATGCGCTGGATGTACTTGCCGGTGGCGATGTAGGGCTTGCTGCCCATCACGCCGCCGTCGGCGTACTGGCTCATGCCCAGGGTGTTGGGCAACTCGACCCATTCCACGGCGTCGACATAGACCGCCAGATACCAGGCGTGTACCTGCTTGGGCTGCACGCCCAGCATCAGCGCGTACAGGCCGGTGACCATCAGGCGCTGGATGTGGTTGGCGTAGCCGTGCGTGAGCGTCTGCGTGAGTGCGTCGCGCAGGCAGGCCATGTCGGTGGCACCGGTCCAGTACCACTCGGGCAGGTTCGCCTGGGCATCGAGTGCATTGCGTTCCAGATACGCCGGCATCTGGGTCCAGTAGATGCCGCGCACGTACTCGCGCCAGCCCAGGATCTGGCGGATGAAGCCTTCGACGCTGGCCAGTGGCGCATGCCCGTCGCGGTGCGCTGCTTCAGCCGCAGCCACCACCTCGCGCGGGTTCAGCAACTTCAGGTTGAGCGCCGCCGACAGGTGCGCGTGGTACAGCCACGGGTCGCCCGGCCACATCGCGTCCTGAAAGCGACCGAACAGCGGCAGGCGCTCCTTGACGAAGGCTTGCAAGGACAGCAGCGCCTGCGCGCGCGTCACGGGCCAGGCAAAGCTGTCCAGGCGGCCGGGGTGTTGGGCGAAGCGGGTGTCGACGAGCGCGATGACCTCGCGCGTGACGGCATCGGTCTCGAAGCGCGTGCGCGGCGGCACGTCGCCCGGGCCGGCGGCGCCAAAGGCCTCGCGGTTGTCGGCGTCGAAGTTCCACTGGCCACCAACGGGCTCATCGCCTTGCATCAAGACGCCATGCCGCTTGCGTTGCTCGCGATAGAAATACTCCATGCGCAGCGACTTGCGGCCTTTGGCATGCGCCGCGAAGTCGGCAATGCTGCTGAAGAAGTGGCGGTCCTCGTGGATATCCAGCGGCAGGCCGTTGGTTTTGGCCACGGCCTTGATGGCTTCCAACACGCGCCAGTCGCCCGGTGCGGTCATCACCAGGCGGGACGGCTTCAGGCGCAGGATGTCGGCCTGCAACTGCGCAGCCAAGCTGCCGACGTTGGCGGGTGCGTCCAGTCGTGTGTAATGCAGCGGGCGACCGTCGGCTTGCAAAGCCAGCGCGAAGTGGCGCATCGCCGCCAGGAACATCACCGTGCGCGGCTTGGTCGACCACACATGGGTCGATTCCTCGGCCACTTCGGCCATCCATACGGCGTCCACGCTCGCATCGAAGGTGTCAAAGGCTGCTGCATCGAGGTCAAGCTGGTCGCCCAGAACGACGATCAGGGAGCGCAGCTCAGCCATGTGCAGCCTTGTTGCGCCGGCAGGCGTCGGAGCAGTACTTCACGTCAGCCCAGTTCTTTGCCCACCGGCGCCGCCAGGTCATGACCAGACTGCAGCCCGCGCAGGGCTTGCTGGGCAACGCGGCCTTGTTGCCGCGAAAGCTGGCGTTGCGCAGCGTCACTGCAAACCCCCGCGGCCTGTCGGTGCGTTCACGCCTTCTTCGCCCAGGCGCTGCACCAGCCGGCGCCCGCCACCTGCTTGGCACCGAACAGCGGACAGCCGCCTGCTTTGTCGGCAGGCTTGCCTTGGTAGAGCGCGCAGTTGATGCAGTTTTGGCCGGCAACGAACTTGGGAAACTTCTTGACGTCGACGCGCTTGGCGTCTGCCACGTAGCCGAGCGCGACCGCCTGGGCGTCCTTCTCGTCGAGCAGGGTCTGGGCCTGTGCGCCCGTGGTGAGCGCTGCGCCGGAAGCAGCCAGCGTCATCAAAAACAAACGTCGGGGCAGGGGTTGATTCACTTGGGGCTCCTTCAAGGGGTGGTGGGAAACATCAAAGAGAGGGTCAGGCGGCGAAGCGCTGGGGCACCTGTTCATCTGCTGCTGCGGCCGCTTCAACGTTGGCGCGAGCGGTGGACGCGCCAGCCACATCGGATGCAGGCTGTAGCAGCGCCGCGGACAACGCCTGCGCCGACAGCCAGGCTCCTTCGACACCGCAGCCGCCGAGAAAGTCTCCGCAAACACCCAGGCCTTGGGCAGCGTCCCACCAGACCGATACGGCCGGCGCAGTGCCATGCGCCTGTGGCAACGCGTAGCGCCAGCGGTGTACCGAGCAGTGATGCCAATCGACCGGCCGGCCCACGCACTCGGCCAGCGCGGCCTGTAGCTGCTGCTGCACCCAGGCAGCGGGTTGTTCCAGGTGCCGACGGCTCCAGCCCGCGCGGGCATGCGCAACCCAATGCGCCTGCCCGGGCACACGCTCCCGGCCCGGACGCGCGTCATTGCGCAACACCCAGGCCAACAGACCCGTGGGCGGCCGGGCCAGGTCCCAGCCCAGCGCAGGTTCCGGGGCATCCGCGACGCCCATCAGTGTCCAGCACGGCTGCATCGGCGTGACAGAAGCATGCCGTGCCCAGTCGCGCCGATACGGGCTGAGCAACGGCGCAGCCTGCGCGGGCGGCAGCGCCAACACGACCGCGTCGAAATGCAAGTGGTGGCGCTCGCCGCCGGCCTGCACCTGCCAGCCGAGCGGATTCTTGTGCAGGCGGTCGACGGCAAATGACCAATTGGCAGCCACTCCCTCCAACAGGCGGCGACACAGCGCAGGCATGTCTGGCACGGGCACATAAAGCCGATCGCCGTCCTCGGCGGGCGAACTGCCGGCGGCCAGCGCGGGGGCCCACTCAGCCAGCCACCCCGCGTGCAGGGCTTGGTCTCTGAAGGTTTGGAAGGCCTCAGTGCGGGCCGTGATGCCGACGGCGCCGTGGTCGAGCCGCGTCGTGCAGGCTTGCCCTTCTCGGTCGATCCATTCGACGCGGCGCGTGGCCAAGCGACCCCCCGGCCCGCGGGACTTGTCGAACACGTGCACCGAAAGCCCGGCGAGCGTCAGCGCATGGGCGCAAGAGGCCCCGGCAATGCCGGCACCGATTACCGCGACTTGCTGAACGTCTTTGAACGACATGACTTGAATGGTACACTTTCCCGGTTCATTCTGAGTTCAGATGCGAATAAGCTTCAAAAATGCCATGACATTCGGCGTCAAAGACGCGTCAAGTTAGGGATCGGATGAACAAGCGCAAGGCATCCCTGCCGCCAACCAAGGCACCGCCGGTCACGGGGGATACGTCGTTCCATCGCAGCGGCGCCGTGGCGCGCATGCTGCGCATGCCAGTGGCGACGCTGCGCGTGTGGGAGCGCCGCTACGCGTTGACCCAGCCCGAGCTGTCGCCGAGCGGGCAGCGTCTGTATTCGGCCGACGACGTGCGGCGGCTGGCCTTGGTCAAGCAGCTGACGGACCTCGGTCACGCCATTGGGAGCCTGGCGCCGCTGGACATGCCGCAGCTCCAGCGCGTGGCTTCCACGCATGCGCACGCGCAGGCGGCCACACAGCGTGGCGAGCGCCCGGATGCGGCCAAGGGTCCGCCCGTTCGAGCCTGGCGGCTCGCGGTGATCGGCGCTGCGCTGGGCGCGCGGTTGCAGCGGCCTGCGCTGTTGCGTCAGCTGGGCCGGCCCGTGATGCTGCTGGGGCCGTTCGACAACGCCGCACAGGCCGCCGCCGCATTGCGGGGCTCGGACGTCGATGCCTTGCTGATCCACGAACCGCAGCTGCACGAAGGCTGGCTGGCTGCCATCGAAGCGGCTGCGCCGGCCTTGGCGGGGGTGCCGAAAGCCGTGCTCTACGGCTTTGCTGCCGACCCCGTGTGCGAAGCCTTGGCAATGGCCGGCACGGCCTTGCTGCGCGAGCCGCAGCCCGACGCGGTGGTGGCGCAATGGCTGCACAGCCTGTCCGGCATGGCGGCCACGGCATCGCAGCGCGCGGCGGGCCGGCTCGCGCCCTCGACCGAGCCCGTGCCGCCGCGCCGCTGGGACGATGCAGCCCTGGCCAACTTCGCGGGCCGGTCGTCGACGATTGCCTGCGAGTGCCCGCGCCACGTGGCCGAGCTGCTGTTGCAGTTGTCGCACTTCGAGGCCTACAGCGCCGAGTGCGAGCAGCGCAGCGCAGCCGACGCCGAACTGCACGCCTACTTGGGACTGGTCGCGTCTGGCGCGCGCGCTCGTTTCGAAGCGGCACTCGAACATGTGGCCTTGCACGAAGGCCTGCTGCTGCCCTCATCTCACCTGTCTCCTCAACCGTAAGCCGACCTGCACCCTGCCCATGCGCCGCTTCCTGCTGCTTCTCACACTCGCCACCATGCCCTTGTTCAGCCACGCGATCGAAGAACCCGACTACGAGGTCGTCAGGACTTTCGACAACGTCGAGTTGCGCCGATATGCGCCCTACGTCGTGGCCGAGGTCATGCTGGACACCTCGGCGGAAGACGCCGGCAACCAGGCTTTTCCGATCCTGGCCGGCTACATCTTCGGCAAGAACAAAGGCGAGAAGAAGTTCGCGATGACGGCGCCGGTGACGCAGACCGCCGCGCCAATGCGGATGGACATGACCGCGCCTGTGACCCAGGCCGCCGTGGCGGGCGGCATGCAGGTGCAGTTCGTCTTGCCCAAGGGGGTAACGCTGGCGACAGCGCCCGAGCCGATCGACCCGCGCGTGCAGTTGCGTGTGATGCCGGCCGCCACTTGGGCCGTGATCCGCTACTCAGGCACCTGGTCGCAGTCGAACTACCTCGAGCACCTGGACGAGTTGAAGGCGGCCCTGCAAGCGGCGGGCGTGGCCACGCAGGGCGAACCCGTGCTGGCACGCTACAACGCGCCCTTTACGCCGTGGTTCATGCGGCGCAACGAGATCTGGTTGGCAATGCGTTGATCGATCTGCCCAAGAGCAGGCGTCGAGCTGAGGCCGAACGACTCAGGAACGCAGGCCCTCGGCCGCCGCAGATTTCGCCGACGATGTAGCCATCGCGCTCACTCACCGTAGCGAATCTGGAGCACGGACGCCGCGTCGCAAGCCGAATACCGGCCCGGCGACAGGCGGCCCCGTCGCACGATCGTCGCTCGCAAGCCATTGATTACCATGTACAAGTCGGCTTGCGGCCGCCCAGGTGTTCGTCTCGTCCGTCCCACCGACGTGTGGACCGACAAAGAGAAACTCAGTGCAATCAAATCAGGTACTCAACCCGTGGCGCCTGTCGGTCGCGCCGATGATGGATTGGACCGATCGCCATTGCCGCGTCTTTCATCGCCACATCACGCGGCGCACGCGGCTCGACACCGAGATGGTGACCACCGGCGCACTGCTGCATGGCGATGTGCCGCGGCACCTGGATTTCGACCCGGCCGAGCACCCTGTTGCGCTTCAACTCGGCGGTAGCGAGCCGGCCGATCTGGCGGCGTGTGCCAAGCTTGCCGAGCAGTGGGGCTACGACGAGATCAACCTGAATTGCGGCTGCCCGAGCGAGCGCGTGCAGCGCGGCTCCTTCGGCGCCTGCCTGATGGCCGAGCCGGCGCTGGTGCGCGACTGTGTCGAGGCGATGAGCGATGCGGTGGACTTGCCGGTGACGGTGAAGCACCGCGTCGGCATCGATCGCGGCGAGAGCGACGATTTCATGCGCGATTTCGTCGGCAGCGTCAGGCCGCTCGCACGACCTGGCCACGGGCTGGCGCCCGAGGCGGTGCACGCGCCTGCAACCCCAGTTGGGTGAGTATCTTCTCGATCACCGGCTGCTCGAGGATGGCCGCGATGTCCTTCAGGTCGCCGCCGCAGTTCGGGCAGTGCTCCAGATCGAGGTCGAACACCCGCTTGAGCAGCTTGGCCCAGCTCAGCCGCACTGGGCGGTGATGCGCGCAGTTCGCCTCGCACTCGGCGGGCTGTGTGGCCTGCGCCGGCGTCTCTGGCTCTTGCGGCCCTACCTGGGCGCGCAGCTTGGCGTTGGGTGCCAGCACGCCATGGAACCGAATCAGGTGCAGCCGCGGGCCTGGCACCGGCGCGGCAAGCCGCTGCATGAACTCCAGCGGCGACATCACCAAGTGGGTGGTGCCGTCGCGCCAGGGGCCGACAACTTACGCTCGCGCAGCCGCTGCGTGAAGGTGGGACGGCTAGACGCTTACCGAGCTCACGCTTCAGAACCTGATGACCGCGCGACAGGTCTAATCGACCACATGGCCATCGTAACCACAACGATGGCGGCTTCACCGTCTCGACGCCAACGGCGGGGCGGAGCAATCGCCTCTGGCAAAGTGCGCCGTCGCCAGCGATCGTTCACGGCCGGCGACCGTCGCCAGGAAATCAGGTGCCCCCCGCAGATGTCGAAACGAATCGAATCCCGCCTCGAGGAACGCCTGCAGCTCGCCCAACCCGGCTGCGGTGGCTGGCCGCCGCATCAGCCGCAGCGTATTTCGCAAGACGACACTGCGTGTGTGTCTATCCAACGCCGTACCGATGTTGATCATCAAACGAATCTGTCGTTCCCGCAGATCTGGCGCGCCGACGGTTCGCCAAATGCGCGCATAGGCCTCATCGTCGAGCGTTGGTGACGACAGGGCGGCTCCCATCCGTGAGTCGAGCTGCTCCGACAGCGCATGAAGCTCGGCGAGCATTTCGACGGTTCGCACAATCTCATTTGGGAACAGTCGCACCAACGCGGGGACAACGCGCTCAAATTGTGCGTCACGAGCGCGGTAGTCTCGCGGACCATACAACTCGTCGAGAAAAAATCGAGCCGCACTCGCGCGACCAGGGTCACTCAGCATATCGGTATAAGTCTGCTCGAATCGAGAATGCTGGTAGGCCTTGACCGCAAACACGCGTGCTGCCAACGAAGGGTCGGCCGCACGCTTGGCGCGCTCTGACTCGACGCCGCGCAGATGCTCAAGGATTCGTTCGCGTTCGTTCACCATACTTGGAAGCGTACCAACCGGTTTGGCGGTCAAGGATCGTCGACCTGACGGTAGGCTGCAGGCACGATAGGCAGATCATGAACCGAGACCGGACATTGAAACCTCCACGCCGCCACACCGCCACCACGGCGATCCTCGCAAGCCGTTGCTATCTGTCGCCGATCTAAGGTGCCGCGCGGATGCTCGCCAGAATGCAACGCGCCCTGACGATTGGCGCCCTCCTTCTGGCAGGGCTGTGGTTCTTCGTCTTGTGGCCGGCCGGACGCCCCGGCTGGGCCGTGGCGGGCGTGGTCTTGGTGCTGCTGGGCCACGCAATCGTGCTCGGCGTCGAGTTTATGTTTATGGGCCGAGTCAACCGTGATGATCCTGCTCCGCCATCGAGCGCCCACCAGCGCTTCGCCGCGTGGTGGGGCGAAGCACGCAGCGCGCCACGGGTGTTCTGCTGGAGGCAACCTTTTTGCAGCCAGCGCTGGCCAGACTTTCTGCCCGCGGTCGTGACCGCAGGGCAATCGCCGGTTCGCGGCATCGTTCTCGTCCACGGCTTCGTTTGCAATCGAGGCTTGTGGAACAGCTGGATGCCGCGCCTGCGCGCGCAAGGCATCCCCCATGTGGCGGTCAACCTTGAGCCGGTATTTGGGTCGATCGACGACTACCTGCCGATCATCGACGCGGCGGTGCGCCGCGTCGAGCAGGCCACCGGGATGCCGCCACTGATCGTCGCTCACAGCATGGGCGGCCTCGCGGTGCGGCGCTGGTGGGCCGGGCTCGCCGATGACGACCTCGTGCATCACGTCGTGACCCTGGGAACGCCGCACCGTGGCACCTGGCTCGGGCGCTGGGCACTCAGCGCCAACACCCTGCAGATGCGCCTGGGCAGTTGTTGGCAAGCGCAGCTTGAAGAGCAAGAAAAACAAAGCCACCGAGCCAAGTTCACCTGCTTTTACAGCCATTGCGACAACATCGTTTTCCCGGCATCGACGGCGACCTTGCCCGGCGCCGACAACCGCCACCTGGCCGGCGTCGCCCATGTGCAGATGGTCGATCGGCCGCAGCCGTTCGAAGAGTCGCTGCGCTTGCTCAGTACACGCTGAACTCGCGCTCACCGGCGAGCACCACGCCGGCCTCCACCGCAGGCAGCGCGCACACCGCGGCATATACCGGGGTGAAGTCAGGCGCGGTAGCTTCGAACAACTGCAGGAACGAGTCGATCACGAAATAGCTCGCCTGGAAGCTGTCGATGCGGTAGCGGCTGCGCATCAGCCGCTGCAGGTCAAAGGCCACGCGCCGAGGCTGTGTCGAGGTCACGCTGTGGCGCAACTCGCCCGCTGACGAAAGGATGCCCGCGCCGTAGGCGCGCAGGCCTGCCGGCGTAGCGATAAGACCAAACTCCACCGTGTACCAGTACAGGCGCGCCAGCATCTCGCTCGCGTCGAGGCGGCCAGCCTTCAGGCCGCCCTGCCCGTAGGCCTGCATATAGTCGGCAAACATCGGGTTGAAGAGCAGCGGCACATGGCCAAAGAGGTCGTGAAACACATCCGGCTCGACAACGTAGTCAAACTCGTCAGGCCGACGGATCCAGTCGGTGACCGGAAAGCGCCGCTCGGCGAGGAGCGCAAAAAAAGCCTCTTCGGGGATCAGGCCCGGCACCGCGACGATCTGCCAGCCGGTGGCCTTGAGCAAAGGCTCGCTGATCGCGTCGAACTGCGGGATGCGATCCGGCGCGCCCAGATTCGCGACCGCAGCGATGAACTCATCGCAGGCCAGACCCGGCAGCTGCTGCAACTGCCGCGCGTAAAGGCGCCGATAGGTGTCGTGGTCGGCGCTGCTGTACTGCGCAAAATCCTGCGCGCAGGTGTAGTCGCTGCGCGCCCGTGCGTAGTCGCCGCGAGGCGGGCGGTCGCCGGCGCCATAGGTCACTGGTGCGACGCCGCGGTTGACGGCCTTGTCGGTGCCTGCGTCGCCGGCCGCGTCACGCTGCGCGGTCACGCTTTGAGCACTCCACGGCGCATCTGGTCGAGCTCGATGCTCTCGAAAAGCGCCTTGAAATTGCCCTCGCCAAAACCCTGGTCGCCCTTGCGCTGGATGAACTCGAAGAAGATCGGACCGAGCTGGTTCTCGCTGAAGATCTGCAACAGCAGCTCGCCCGCCTTGCCGTCGATCAGGATCTTGCGCTGCTGCAGCGCGGCGACATCTTCGCCATGCCCGGGGATGCGCTTGTCGACCAGTTCGTAGTAGGTATCGATGGTGTCGAGCAGCTTGACGCCGCTGGCGCGCAGGCGGTCCACCGTCAGCGGCAGGTCGCCTGACCCCATCGCGATGTGCTGCACGCCTTCACCGCGGTAGGTGTCCAGATACTCCTGGATCTGGCCGGCCTTTTCGTTGCCCTCTTCGTTGATCGGGATCCGGATCTTGCCGCAGGGGCTGGTCATGGCCTTGCTCTTGACTCCGGTGACCTGGCCTTCGATGTCGAAGTAACGCACCTCGCGGAAGTTGAACAGGCGCTCGTAAAACTCGGCCCATTCGCCCATGCGCCCGCGGTGCACGTTGTGCGTCAGGTGGTCGATGTAGGTCAGCCCATGCCCAGCCGGATTGAGGCTCGTGCGGGAGGCACTTTGCAGTGGCTCGAAATCGACGTCGAAGAAGCCGATATTGCCGATGTCGCCTTCTGCGGCGCCGCCTTTGCCACGCCAGCGGTCGACGAGATAAATCACCGAGTCCCCGATGCCTTTGATCGCCGGGATGTTGAGCTCGCCCGGCCCGGCGCTGCCGGCATAACCCCAGGCGCCGAGGGAAATCGCGCGCTCGTAGGCAGCTTTTGCGTCCTGCACCCGGAACGCAATCGCGCAGATGCTGGGCCCGTGCAGGCGTGCAAAGCGTTGGGCAAAAGAATCAGGCTCGGCGTTGACGATGAAGTTGATGCCGCCCTGGCGGTAGAGCAGCACATTCTTGTGGCGGTGCCGCGCAATCGCAGTGAAGCCCATGCGCTCGAACAGCGCTCCCATCGCCGCCGGGTCGGGCGCGGCGTATTCGATGAACTCAAAACCGTCGGTGCCCATCGGGTTGTCCCAGGCGCTGTGTTGCATCGCAAGTCCTCAAGGTGAATGCCGGCACTGTAGGCGCCCGGACGCGCAAGTTCCCTGCATTCTCTGGCGTGATCTGGCCCTGCCGCGCAGGAAAGCTGCAAAATTGCGCCGATGGACTCCACATCCCCGCTCGATACCGTCGATCGGCGCATCCTGCGTGCTCTGCAGGCCAATGGCCGCGTGACCTACGACGAGCTCGCAGGCGAAGTCGGCCTCTCGGCCAGCGCCGTACTGCGCCGGGTCAAGCGGCTCGAGGAGTCGGGTGTCATCACCGGCTACGTGGCCCTGGTCGCGCCCGACCGGGTCGGCCTGGGGCTAACGGCCTACATCAGCGTCCGTCTGGAAAAACATACCGAGCGCCACAAGCGCAACCCGATGGACGCTTTTGTCGCATCGGTTCAGACCTGGCCCGAGGTGGTGGAATGTTCGGCGCTGACCGGTGAGATGGACTATCTGCTGCGCGTGTTGGTTCAGGACATGGCGCACTACTCACGCTTCATCATGGAGGCGGTGCTCAAACACCCGAGTGTTCAGGACTGCAAGACGAGTTTCGTTTTGCAACGGCTCAAGGGCACCACCGCCGTTCCGCTCTGAACCTCCGGGTGCGACAGCGCCCCGGCGCTGGGCCCGGGCGATGGGGCCTTGCGACAGGCCCGTCTTCAGGCTAGGGGGGGCTCGTATTCGTTGCGTTAGCATCCCGCCGGCCAATCCCCTAGCCACGGGCGGCAGGTAACGAGAAAAAGATCAAAGGTGGAGATGACGGCTCCGTGACATCAAGCGATGGCATCTCGGGCGCGCGCCGCGCAGCCCCGCGTTCGCCCTTGCGCTGGCGTGGCGCCCTTGTGGGCCTGCTGCTGGCGCCGGTCATGGCGTACGCCGCCGATCCGCAAATCGCCTCTCTGATCGATGACCCCGACCCGGTGCCCGCCGGGGGCGTCTACAGCTATGTCATGCGCGTTGACAACAACGCTGCCGACGCTGCCACCAACACCCGCCTGCGCGTCACGGTGCCCGCCGGGGCGACCTTCGTTTCCGCCACGCCCGCCAGCCAGAACTGTGCCCCGGTCAGCGCGACGGTTGTCGAGTGCGATCTCGTCACGCTCGGCGGCGCTGGCGCCGATGTGCGCAATATCAACCTCAGCTGGCGCGCGATCGGGCCTGGGCCGACAACGATCACGGCGACCGCCGTGCTCAGTGCCGACAACGACGTCAACCTCGGCAACAACACGCAAACAGCCACGACGACCGTGATCAGTGGCGCCAACCTGTCGCTGACCAAAACCAGCGCGCCTAACCCAGTGGTTGGCGGTGCCAATGTCACCTACACGGTCACCCCGGCGAACGCCGGCCCCAACATCGGCGGCAACATCGTCATCACCGACAACCTGCCGCCATCGGTGGGTTTTGTCTCTGCTGCTGGCTCGGGCTGGACCTGTGCCCATGCCGCCGGCGTGGTCACGTGTTCTCGCCCCGGGCCGCATGCGGTGGGCGCGGCGATTCCGCCGGTTTCCATCGTCGGCACCGTCAATGCCAGCGGCGGCACGGTGACCAACAGCGCGTCGATCGCACCGGCGGTTGCCGGTGGTGTCGCCGACCCCGACAACGCCAACAACACTGCCACCGCAGACACTGCGGTCTTGCCCGGCGCCGATATCCGCATCGCGCAGAAGATCGTGACCTCGGCGGTTCCCGCGGTGGCGGGGCAGGACGTGAGCTTCCAGATCCAGCCGCGCAACGACGGCCCGGCGGCGGCGACGAATGCCGTCGTCAGCGACACCCTGCCGGCCGGCTGGACCTTCGTCTCCGCTGCCGGCCCGAACTGGACTTGCGGCACCGCCGGCCAGGTGGTTACCTGCTCGCGTGCGAGCCTGCCCTTTGGCGCCACCGACAACATCGCCATCGTCGCCACCGCACCGAACAACGCCGCGGTCGGGCCGACCGGCGCCAGCTACACCAACACCGCGGGCATCAGCGCCACCTCGTCCGACCCGAACCCCGCCAACAACAGCGGCTCGGTCAACGTCAACGTGCTGCCCGATGGCGCCGACCTGCGGCTGGCCAAGAGCAAGACCCCTAACCCTGTGGCGCAGGGGTCGCCCCTGACGTCGACGATCAACGTCACCAACAACGGGCCGCGGGTCGCCACCGGCGCGCTGCGTGTGGTCGAGGTGCTGACCGGCGAGACCTTCGTCAGCGCGTCAGGCACCGGATGGGTCTGCACGCCGAGCGGCGCCGTGCTCGTCTGCGACCACCCCAACGCCACCAACCTGGCGGTCGGGGCGACGCTGCCCACCCTGACCCTCATCAGCACCGCCACCGTCGCCGGCGCTGCGGCCAACACCGCCTGCACCGGGTCGTCGGTGCCGGCTGGCGCGGGCGGCGCGACAGCGCTTCCGCCGGTCGAGGGCGACCCCAACGGCACCAACGACTGCGCCACCAGCAGCAGCACGTCGACAACGGTGCAGCCCGATCTGGCGATCACCAAGACCGCGAGCACACCCACCGGTGGTGACAAGATTGTTTCCACCAGCGAAGCGTCGGTGACCTACACCCTGGTCGTCAGCAACGTCTCGCTGTCGCCGCAAGACGCGACTGGCGTGCGCATCAGGGACACCGTGCCGGCCTTCATCACCGGGCGCTCGTCGGTGAGCGCGCCAGTCGTGGCCAGCGTGTCGGCCGGCAGCAGCGCGACCTTCAATTGCACCATCACCGATGCCACGATCACCTGCATCCAGTCTGGCGGCGTGCTCGCCACCGGCCAGACGGTGACGGTGCCGATCACCATCAACCGCGCCATGCTGAGCGGCACCTTCCCCAACGTGGCGACGGTGAGCAACACCGCTGAAGGCGACCCCAATCCAAGCAACAATTCGGCCACCGACACGGTCACCATCGAGCCGATCGCCGATGTCGAGATGACCGGCAAGACGGTCAGTCCCGGCACCGTGCGCGCGGGTGAGAGCGCGACCTACGTGCTTTCCTATCGCAACAACGGCCCGTCGCCGGCGCTGAACGTCACCGTCGGCGATACCTTCGCCTTCCCGGTCGGCGACACCGGGTTGACGGTGATGTCGGTTGCCTCGACGAAGTCGGGCTCCACTTGCTCCATCGCTGCCGGTGCCGCGTTGACCCCGGCCGCGCCCGGCTTCAACTGCACCATCGGCACGCTGGCCAACGGCGAAACCCAGACCATCACGATCAGCGTGCGGCCCAACTTCCAGGCCGGCAATGCGGCACGGGTCTTTGGTAACGATGCCACCGTGGCCACCACGAGCGTCGAAAACCCCGCCGGTGGCGACAACGGCAACAACACCCGCAGCGCATCGCTCAACGTCGACCCGGCGGCGGTCGATCTGCTCGTCAACAAAACCGACATCGTCGACCCGGTGGCGTTCACTGCTGGCGCGACCTTCATCAACTACCGCGTGCGGGTGACAAGCAACGGGCCGTCGTTTGCGACCAATGTGCGCGCCAGCGAGGTCATGACCCCGCCTGCCGGGCGCCAGGTGCGCTTTGTCTGCGACACCACCACCGCGGGCGGCAGCGTCTGCAACCCGGTGCCGCTGTGTTCGGTGAGCAACGTCACTTCGGCCGCGGGCGTGTCGATACCGACCTTCACCTGCTCGGTTCCGACCGGCACCGCAACCACCGGGCCCGGCATCGGCGAGCTCGCCACCGGGCAGAGCAAGGACATCTTCCTGCGCTTCGAGGTCCTCAACCAGCCGGCGCCCAACGGCGACATCTTCAACAACGCAGCCACCGTCTCTGCCAACGAGCCCGACACCTTCGGCGCCAACAACAACGAATCCGAGCAGACGACAACCCGCCAGCGGGTTGACCTGCGCACGAGCAAGGTCGCCAGCGTTTTGTCGTCGACCCTGATGCAGCCCTTCAACTGGGTCATCACGGTGCTCAACAACGGGCCTGGCAATTCTTTGCAGACCGACCTCACCGACACCCTGCCGGCGGGTGTCGAAGTCCTCGGCACCATCAACTGGACCCGCACCCTGCAACCTGGCAGCGGCGTCTGCACCCGCACCGGCCAGGCGGTCAGTTGCGCGCTCGGCCAGCTCGACGCCGGCGGCTCGGCGACGATCACGGTGCCGGTGCGCATCGTGGCCTATCCAGCCGGTGGGTCGCTGAGCAACAGCGCCACCGTCGACACCGACCCGGCCAAAACCGGCGGCGTCGATTCGCCAGGTGGCAACAACACCGGCATCAGTACGGTCACGGTCACGCGCTCGTCGATTGCCGGCACCGTTTTCGAAGACCGCGACCGCGCTGGCGCCAACGGCGGTGTGCCGCAGGCGGCCGGCAGCGAGCCGCGCATCGCCGGTGTCACTGTGCAGCTCAGCGGCACCGACGCTTACGGCAACGTGGTGACCCTCAGCGCGACCACCGATGCCAGCGGCAACTACAGTTTTGGCGACCTCGCGCCGTCAGACGCCAGCGGCTACACCGTCACGCAGACGCAGCCCGGCGGGTTGATCAATTCGCCCGCCGCGCCGCCGGCCGTGGGTGCCGCCGCGCCGTCGGCAGGCGGCACTTACGCCGCTGGCGGCGTCGCCGGCAACTCCAGCTTTGCTGGCGTAGTGCTTGGTGCCAACACCACTGCGGCGAACTACAACTTCCCCGAAGTCCGCCGGCCCGCCATCAGCGGTTTTGTCTATCTCGACACCAACCTCAACGGCAGCCGCGATGCTGGCACCGATACGCCAATTGCCGGCGCCACGGTGCGCCTGCTCAACGCCAGCACCCAGGCCGTGATCGCCACCACGACCACTGACGGCAGCGGCGCCTACAGCTTCAGCAACCTCGACCCGCTGCTGCCGTACATCATCGAAGAGCCGCTGCCCGCAGCGCCGGCGGCGTTGGGCAATGGCCCCGCCAACCCGGGCCTGATCGGCGGCCTGCCCTGTGTCTCAGGTTGCACCGCGCAAGCCAATGTGCCGGTTGCCGGCACCGACCGCATCGCGGCGATTGACTTGTCCTCAGGCGCCGACGGCACCTTGTTCAATTTCGGCGAGCGCCAGCTGGCGAGCATCAGCGGCCTCGTGTTTGTTGATGCGAACCGCGACAACACCCTCGGCGCTGGTGATCCCGGCCGGCTCGGTGGTGTCACTGTTCGCCTCGTGCAGGGCGCCGACTGCAGCAGCGGCACTACGCTGCAGACCACGACCACCGCGGTCGACGGGAGCTACCGCTTCGACAACGTCGTCGCTTTCCAGAACTACATCGTCTGCGAAACCCAGCCCGCCGGTTATGGCACCGGCAGCGCCAACGGCGCGGCGCTCAGCAACCAGATCGCAGTCGCCAACCTCGGCGCGGCGGGTTCGGCGAACAACAATTTTGGTGAAACGCTGGCCTCGTTGGCCGGCTCGGTGTATCGAGATACGGGCGCGGGCACGCCGGCGAATTTCAACAACGGCGTGCGTGACGCCGGCGAGGCCGGCATCGCTGGCGTGCCGGTCACGCTCAGCGGCACCGACCTCAACGGCACACCGGTCAGCGTCACGATCAATACCGACGCCAGCGGCAACTACCTCTTCGACGGCCTGCTGCCGCCCAATGCCGCTGGCTACACGATCACCGAAGGCGTGGTGCCACCCGCGGCGGGCAGCTTCATCGACGGCCGCGACAGCGCCGGCACCGCAGGCGGCAGCG
>JANOKR010000189.1:0-2762 GCA_031419315.1 Betaproteobacteria bacterium | reverse complement strand
TGGTCTACCCGCGGGTGCGCGATTTCATCGCCGGGTTTGATCGTCAGCCGGCACCGGCCAAAGTCAAGCCTGCTGGCGGCCGCGCGGCCGCCTAGGAGCGGGCTACAGACCGCGGCGCTCGCGCTGGCTTGGGCGCCGTCGGTGCGGACACCGGCAGACCGCGGATGCGCCAGAATTGCGCCGTCCTTTGTCCCCGGAGCCCCAAGCATGTCGAACCCGTCCCGCGCCCTGCCCCTGACCTTGACGGCCGTGATGGCGCTGCTCTCGGGCTGCGCCCTCGCCCCCGCCGAAGAGGCCAGGCTGGCCGAACGCGAAACGCGCGAATGCCGCACCGGCAGCAGCATCTGCCGCAAGCCTGACGGCTCGATCAGCGACATGCGCAGCGTCTCCGGCGAAGCTGTCCGCGATGCCGGCGGCACCGGGGTTGCCAAGCCCAAGCCCGGCCAGCAGTGACCGCAGCAGCGGCCACCCTGGCCACGCTGGCCGACCAGATCAACGGGCTGCTGCCACAGACCCAGTGCACACGCTGCGGCTACCCGGATTGCCGCAGCTATGCCGGCGCCATCGCGACCGGCGAGGCCGGGTTCAACCAGTGCCCGCCGGGAGGGGCCGAAGGGGTGCGGCGCATCGCGGCCGTCATCGGGCAACCGGTGGTCGCGTTGAACCCGGTGAACGGCCAGGAAGGGCCGCGGCTGCTGGCGGTCATCGACGAGGCGTGGTGCATCGGCTGCACCTTGTGCATCAAGGCCTGCCCGGTCGACTGCATCGTCGGCGCGCCGAAGCTGATGCACACCGTCATCGATGCCTTGTGCACTGGTTGTGAGCTGTGCATCCCGGCCTGCCCGGTGGATTGCATTGCGCTCGTGCCGGTCACCGGTGCAGATACTGGCTGGCAGGCCTGGAGCGCCGCGCAAGCCGATGAGGCGCGCGCCCGCTACACCTTGCATCTGACCCGGGTCGACCGCGAGCGCCGCGAAAATGATGCGCGGCTGGCCGCGCGCGCGGCGGAAAAGCTGGCCGACCTGGCGGCTTCGAGCCGGCTCACCGACCCCGTGGCGCTGGCCCGCAAGCAGGCGGTTGTCGATGCCGCGCTGGCACGTGCCCGCTCGGCCAGCGAGCGCAAAGGTCGATGATGCGGCGTGCCGATATCGAGCCGTTTTTTGCGACCCTGCTGGCCGCCAACCCGACGCCGCAGACCGAACTTGAATACAGCAGCGTGTTCGAGTTGCTGGCTGCTGTTCTGTTGTCAGCGCAGGCCACTGATGTCAGCGTGAACAAGGCCACCCGCCGCTTGTTTGCCGCTGCGCCGACGCCGGCGCGCATGCTGTCGCTGGGCGTCGACGGCGTGCAGGCGCATATCCGCACCATCGGCCTGTTCCGCACCAAGGCCAGGAACCTGGTCGAGACCTGCCGCCTGGTGATCGAACGCCATGGCGGCGTTGTGCCACGCGACCGTGATGCGTTGCAGGCGCTTCCGGGCGTCGGGCGCAAGACTGCCAACGTGGTGCTGAACTGCGCTTTTGGCGAAGCCACGATGGCGGTGGACACGCACATCTTCCGGGTCGCCAACCGCACCGGGCTGGCACCGGGCAAGACGCCGCTCGATGTCGAACTGCGATTGCTCGAGCGCGTACCCGCGAAATACCTCGTCGACGCCCACCACTGGCTGATCCTGCACGGCCGCTACGTGTGCGTCGCGCGTCAGCCGCGTTGCGCTGCCTGCACGGTGAGCACCTGGTGCGACACCGCACCGCGGCTGCAGCCGCCGTCCCCGTAACCAGCCACCTACAATCAACGCCGATCGGTATCAAAAACCCAGGGCGCTCGAGAACATGTCCAAGCTCCATGAACTGGCCGACAGGGTCGAGCGGCTGCTGCTGCGCCACGACGAACTACAGCGCACGAACAGCCTGCTCGCGCAGGAGGTGTCGACGCTGGGCGCCGAGCGCGAAAACCTGCGTTCGCGGCTTGGCGCGGCGCGCTCGCGCATCGACGCCTTGCTCGCGCGTCTGCCCGCCGACCGCAACGATGCCGGGGGCGAGGCCGGATGAAACAAGTCGAAGTCACGATCCTTGGCCAGGGCTATATCCTGGGCTGCCCCGAAGGCGGCGAGACGCTGCTGCAACAGGCGGTGCAGTCGGTCGACCGCGAGATGAGTGCGATCCGCGACGGCGGCAAGGTCAAGGCGCGTGAGCGCATCGCCGTGCTCGCAGCGCTGAACCTGGCCTATCAACTCGCCGAGCGGCCGGCAATGCCGGCCGATACCGGCGGCGGCACTCAGCCCGCAGTCGACATCGATGCGCTGATCCAGCGCCTGGACGCAGCCATTGGCGATGACGGTCATCTGTTGTGACGATCTGCGTCAAGCCCCCAATTCAACGCTTGATCGGGTCCGGCCTCGGCCTAGAATGCAGTCGTCCGTTGTGCTGCCTTGGGTATTAAATTTCCTGTACCGATGCTCATCGAGCAAGGGCTTGGAACATCGCCGGGTGGGTGTGATCGTCTCGCGTCAGACGAACCCGAAACCCGGCTGACCTCGCCCACCTGAACTTGACCACAGGGTTCAGGAATGCGGCCTAAGGAGCGCAACGGACACTTTGACCTCGCCGCCCGGGTGCCGCGCTTGAAGAACGACAAAAACTTCTGGTTGATGAAGAGCGAGCCCGAAGAGGCGTCGATCGACGATCTTGTCGCCGCGCCGGCGCAGACCCAGCCTTGGACAGGCGTGCGCAACTACCAGGCGCGCAACTTCATGCGTGATG
>JANOKR010000188.1:0-16292 GCA_031419315.1 Betaproteobacteria bacterium | reverse complement strand
ACGACCTGCGCCCCGGACTACTACAAATGGAACCAGTGGCTGTTCCTGAAAATGCTGCAAGCCGGCATCGCCGAGCGCCGCACCCAGGTCGTCAACTGGACCCGGTGGACCAGACCGTGCTCGCCAACGAGCAGGTCATCGACGGCCGCGGCTGGCGCAGCGGCGCGCTCGTCGAAAAGCGCGAGATCCCGGGTTATTACCTGAAGATCACCCAGTACGCCGACGAGTTGCTCGACGCGGTGCAACACCAGCTCGACGGCTGGCCCGAGCGGGTCAAGCTGATGCAGGAAAACTGGATCGGCCGCAGCGAAGGCGTGCGCTTTGCATTCACGCACCAGATCCGTGGTGCTGACGGCGCGTTGCTGCAGGGCGGCCAGATGTTTGTCTTCACGACCCGCGCCGATACGATCATGGGCGTGACCTTCTGCGCCGTGGCGCCCGAACATCCACTGGCGCTGCACGCGGCCGCGTCGAATGCCGAGGTCGCCGCCTTCATCGCCGACTGCAAAACCGGCGGCAATACCGAGGCACAACTTGCGACGCAGGAAAAAAAGGGCCTGCGCACCGGCCTGCAGGTCACGCACCCGCTAAAGCGCGAGTTGGTCGACCTGTGGGTCGGCAACTATGTGCTCATGAGCTATGGCGACGGCGCGGTGATGGGCGTGCCCGGCCACGACGAACGCGACTTCGCTTTTGCGCTGAAGTACGGCATCCCGATCAGCCAAGTCATCCATGTCGATGACGAGCCGCATTACGACTACCACCAGTGGCACGACTGGTACGCCGACAAGGCACGCGCGGTGGTCATCAACTCGGGCAACTACAGCGGCTTGAACCATGCCGACGCCGTCAAGGCGGTCACCAAAGACTTGGCCGCGCATGGCCTGGGCGAGAAAAAAACCACCTGGCGCCTGCACGACTGGAGCATCAGCCGGCAGCGCTATTGGGGCACGCCGATCCCGATGATCCATTGCCCCGAACACGGTGCCGTGCCGGTGCCCGAGGCCGACCTGCCGGTGGTGCTGCCCGAAGACTGCATCCCCGACGGCAGCGGCAACCCGTTGAACCACCATGCCAGTTTCCATGCCGGCGTGAAGTGCCCCGTCTGTGCCCAGCCGGCGCGGCGCGAGACCGACACGATGGACGTTTTCGTCGATTCTTCGTGGTACTTCATGCGCTACTGCGACCCGAAGTTGTCCGACGCGATGGTCGGGGCCGGCACCCGTTACTGGATGCCGATGGACCAGTACATCGGCGGCATCGAACATGCGATCCTGCACCTGCTCTACGCGCGCTTCTGGACCAAGGTCATGCGCGACCTGAAGCTGGTCAGCATCGACGAACCTTTCACCAAACTGCTGACCCAGGGCATGGTCCTCAAAGAAGCATTCGTGCGCAGCGGCGACACCACCGGGCGCGAATATTTCTGGGAGCACGAGCTCGATATCCAGCGCGACGAATTCCACAAGGTCACTGCCGCGACGCTCAAGCGCGACGGCTCGGCCGTGCAATGTGAAGGCTGGACCACGATGTCCAAGTCGAAGCACAACGGCGTCGACCCGCAGGAGGTCATCAACCGATACGGCGCCGATACCGCGCGGCTGTTTGTGATGTTCGCGTCGCCGCCAGAGCAGACCATGGAGTGGAACGACGCCGGGGTCGAAGGTGCGCAGCGCTTCTTGCGCCGGCTCTGGCAATTTGGCGTCAAGCATGCGGCCGCGCTGCGCGAAGGCGGCGGCACGGCCAACGCCGCCAACCTGCGATTCGAGCTGCACAGCGTGTTGCGCCAGGTCGCTTTCGACTACGAGCGCATGCAGTACAACACCGTCGCTTCGGGTGCGATGAAGATGCTCAACGCGCTGGAAAACTTCAAGGGCGACGCCCCCGGCGCGCTGCGTGAAGGTTTTGGCCTGCTGCTGCGGGCGCTGTACCCGGCATGCCCGCATATCACGCATGAACTCTGGCGCGCGCTCGGCTACGAGCGCGAGTTCGGCGGCCTGCTCGACGCCCACTGGCCGGATGTCGACGAGGCCGCCTTGCAGCGCGCCGAGATCGAACTCGTGCTGCAAGTCAACGGCAAACACCGCGGCGCGATCCGCGTGCCGGCCGACGCCAGCAAAACGACGATCGAAGGCCTCGCCGCGGCCAGCGAAGAGGTCACCCGCTTCAGCGAAGGCCGGCCGATCCGCAAGATCATCGTCGTCGCCGGCCGGCTGGTGAACGTGGTGGTCTGAAGTGATCGCCCCCACGCTTGTCGCTGCGCGCGGCCCGGCACAGGCCTGAGGCCGCGGCGACCGTGCAGCGCTCGCGTTTTTTGCTCAGCCTCGGTGCTGCGGTTGTAGCGTCGATGTTGCCTGGCTGCGGCTTCGAGCTGCGCCGCCCGCCGGTCTTGCCCTTCACGCGCATCACGCTGGCCGGCTTTGTGCCGCGCTCATCGCTGGCCGAAGAGCTGCGCGCGCTGCTGCTGACCCAGGTCCAGGTTGTCGATGCACCAGCGCCGGCCGATGTCGTGCTGGTGGCGCTGCTCGACAAACGCGAGCGCAGCGTGGTGGCGTCGACTGCGGTCGGCCAGGTGCGCGAGTTGCAGCTGCGCCTGCGCCTGGAATTCAAAGTCCAGACGCCATCCGGGCGCGAGCTGTTGCCACGCGCCGAGCTGGCCCTCAAGCGCGACCTGAGCTACAGCGAAAGCGCCGCGCTGGCCAAGGAATACGAAGAAGCGCAGCTCTTCCGCGAGATGCAGAGTGACGTCGTGGTGCAGGTGCTGCGCCGGCTCGCTTCGGTCAAGCTCTGAGAGCCTGAGCGCGCGCGGTTGCCGATGTTGTTGCGTGCTGATCAACTGATCGCCCATCTGGGCCGCGGCGTGCAGCCGCTGTACACGCTGCATGGCGACGAGCCGCTACTGATGCAGGAAGCGGCGGATGCGATCCGCGCCGCAGCGCGCGCCGCCGGCTGCACCGAACGTGACGTTTTTAATGTCAGCGGCGCCCATTTCGACTGGAGCAGCGTGCTCGGTGCGGCGCAGGAGATGAGCCTGTTTGCGTCGGCCAAGGTGGTCGAGATCGGCATCCCGTCAGGCAAGCCGGGCAAGGACGGTGCCGATGCATTGCAGCGTTATGCAGCGCGCCTGCCCGAAGGCGTGGTCACGCTGGTGACGCTGCCGCGGCTGGATGGCAGCCAGACCAAAAGCGCCTGGTTCAGCGCGCTCGATGCCGCCGGCGTGCAGATCCGCGTCGAACCGGTGCCCCGCGCCGCGCTGCCGGCCTGGATCGCCCAGCGCCTGGCGGCGCAGGGCCAGCGTGTGCATGATGGCGAAGACGGTCAACGGGCGCTGGCCTTTTTTGCCGACCGTGTCGAAGGCAACCTGCTCGCCGCGCAACAAGAGATGCACAAACTCGCGCTGCTGCACGCCGCCGGCGAGCTCAGCGCCGACGAGATCGAAGCCGCCGTGCTCAACGTCGCACGTTACGACGTCCGCCAGCTCTGTGAAGCGACACTCGCCGGCCAGGTGGCGCGCGCGCTGCGCATGCTCGATGGGCTGCGCGCCGAAGGCGAGTCCGCGGTCGGTGTGCTGTGGCAGGTCGCCGACGACCTGCGCGCGATCAAGCGGGTGCGTGCGGCGCTCGACGCCGGCCGGCCGATGCCGCTGGCGCTGACCGACGCCCGCGTCTGGGGCCCGCGCCAGCGCACCATCGAACGTGCGATGCCGCGTTTCAGCGAACGCGCAGCGCAGCGCCTGCTCGTCGCCGCCAGCCTGTGCGACGGCATCACCAAGGGCCTGCGCCGGCCCGACTGGCCACCCGAACCCTGGGACGCGTTGCGCCGGCTGGTGCTGATGACGCTGCGCTTCAGCGCCCCGGCGCCGGCGCGCGAACGTGGCGCGCCGCGGCCGCCGCTGGCCTTGATCGGCTAGAACGACGGCCGCCACGCCGGTCGGTTCTGGCCTGCGCTGGCCGGTGGCGTGGGGCGGCACGGCGCGGGCCTGCGGCCGCCCGCCGTGCGCAGCCGTGCCGCGTCAATAACCGCGGCGGCGGTCGACCAGGTGCAACAGCGGCTGCCCAAGCGCCAGGCGCTGCAGGTTGTCGGCGACCACCGCCGCCGCGCTGCGCGGATCGGTGAGTGCGGCGGCATGTGGCAGCACGGTGACGCCGTCGTGCGCCCAGTAGGGGTGTGTGGCGGGCAGCGGCTCGCTGTGAAAAACGTCGAGCACCGCGTGGCGCAGGTGGCCGCTGTCCAACGCTGCAAGCAAGTCGGCGTCGACGACATGCGCGCCGCGTGCGAGGTTGACGATGGCCGCGCCGCTTGGCAATGCGGCCAGCAGCCGGGCGTCGATCAGGCCGGTGGTGGCCGCCGTCAGCGGCAACAGGTTGATCAGGATTTGCGTCGTCAGCAAGCGCTGCCACAGCGCCGGCAGGCCGCTGAGCAGCTCGACACCGGTCGGCGCACTGCGGCCTGCGGTGGCACCCGTAGTCGCGCGCCAGCCGCTGACCGGGTAACCCTGCGCCAACAGCCGCGCCGCCACCGCTGCGCCCATCGCGCCCAGGCCCAGCACCAGCACCGGCATTTCGTCAGCGCGGCGCTGTTGATGTTGGCGCCACTGCGCCTGGCGCTGCCGGCGGGCATAGGCAAAAAAACCCCGGTGCAGGGCCAGCGTTGCCCACAGCGCGGTCTCGGCCATCGCGGCGGTCATCGCCGGGTCGACCATGCGCGCAATCGGTACCCGGTCCAGCACGCCGGCCGGTACCGCAGGGTCGGCAAGCAGGCGGTCGACCCCGGCCCAGAGCGACTGGACCAGGCGCAGGCCGGGCAGATTGGCGAGCGCGTTCAAGGCCCCCGGCGCGGGGTTGGCGACCACCGCAGCGACGATGTCGTTCATAGCTGATGCAGCAACGTCAGTTTCCAGGTTCTCGAACCACTGCACACCCGGACACGCCGCCGCCAGTGCCGACTGCCATTCGGCACGCTCTTGGTCGTCCAACGAGGTCAGCAACGCGACTTTCATCGCTGCCAGCCTACAGCAGGCGCCGGCCGGCGCCGATATGCAGCGCATGTTTGCCTGCCTTTGCGCCGCACCGATGGTCGTCGATCAACGCCCGGCAAGCCCCACCGGCGCTTGCCTTCGTGTTGTGACGCCGGGCCCGGTGAGCCCCGGCGCCGGCACCAAGGGTGTCGCGTGAGCTGGCCGCGGCTGTCGATCCAGAACACCGTGGTGCTGGCGGTGCTGGTCTCGGTGCTGGGGCCGACCGCGCTGCTCTGGCATGGCGACCAGCGGCTGACCCGCAGCGTGCATGAACCACTGATCGCGCAGAGTCGTCAGGCCCTGCTTGGCGCGGCCGCGTCAGCGCTCGTGCAGCCGCTGTGGACGATTCACCGCGAGGCCATCGAAAACACGGTGCACAAGGTCCTCGATGCGCCCTCGGTAGTCGGTGTGCGGCTGCTCGAGCGCCGCCCCGGCAGCGTGCCGGTGGTCGTCTCCCGGCCGCACGCACCAGCCGACGCGGTGGTGCTGTCGGCGACGATCCTCCACGAGGGCGAAACTCTGGGCACGCTGGAATTGCTGTTCAACCCGCACCAGTTGGACGAGGTGCTTGCCGCGCGCAGCCGCGCGACACTGCAACTCGCCGTGCTGCAGGTCGGCCTGGCCGCGCTGGTGATGTTTCTGGTGCTCTACCTGCGCCTGCTGCGCCCGATTGGCCGCCTCAAGCTGCAGGCCCAGGCGATCGCCACCCGTGCCGACCCCAAGCCGGTGGACTGGCGCCGGCGCGACGAACTCGGCGAGGTCGGTGAACAGCTCAACCGCGTGCACGGGCAGATCAACGCCCTCGTCGGCAAGCTCGAAGCGCAGAAGTCCGAACTGCATAAGTTGGCGCTGCACGATGCGCTGACCGGCCTGCCCAACCGCGCGCTGTTTCGCGAGCTCAGCCAGGCTGCCGTCGCTGGGGCGCAGCGGCGCGAGCAGCGCCTGGCCGTTGTTTTCATCGACCTCGACCGCTTCAAGGCGATCAACGACACCCTGGGTCACGGCGCCGGCGACACCTTGCTGGTGACCCTGTCGGCGCGCTTGCGCCAGGCGCTGCGAGGCGCCGACCTGCTGAGCCGCCACAGCGGCGACGAGTTCCTGGCGCTGCTGCGTGACGTCGGCGACGCCGACGCGATCGCGGTGGTGGTCAACCGCATGCTCGCCGAACTCGAAGCGCCGATCAGCATCAACGGCCGCGAGGTTTCGATCACGGCCAGCATCGGTGTCTCGCTCTATCCCGACGACTCCCTGCTACCCGAAGAGTTGATCCAGTTTGCCGACACCGCGATGTACGCGGCCAAGACGCTGGGCCGCGCCCGCTACAGCTTCTATCGCTCAGAATTGAATGCCCAACTGCAAGCCACAGTCGAACTCGAACGTGAGCTGCGGCGGGCGATCGCCGGTGACGAGTTTGTGCTGCACTACCAGCCCCAGGTGCTGGCCGGCAGCGGTGCGCTGGTCGGCTGCGAGGCGCTGATCCGCTGGCAGCACCCGGTGCGCGGCATGGTGCCGCCGGGTGAGTTCATACCGGCCGCCGAAGCCTGTGGGCTGATCAGCGACCTCGGCACCTGGGCCGTGCGTGCAGCCTGCGCGCAGATTCAAGCCTGGAAAGCCCAGGGTGTGCCCTTCATCACGGTCGCGGTCAACGTGTCGGCACTGGAGTTTCGCCATCACCGCCTGGTCGATACGGTGACGCAGGCGATGGCCGAGTTTGGCGTCGCGCCAGACGAGCTGGAATTCGAGATCACCGAGAGCGTATTGATGACCGACTCGCAGACCACGCAGAGCATCGTCGAGCGTCTGCATGCGATCGGGCTGCGCCTGGCAGTCGACGACTTCGGCACCGGCTACTCGTCACTGGCCTATCTGAAGCGGCTGCGGCCGTCCAAAGTCAAGATCGACCGCAGCTTCGTGCGCGACTTGAGCGATGACGAAGACGACCGCGTGCTCGTCAAGGCCATCGTTCACCTCGCCCATGCGCTGGATACGGTGGTCGTTGCCGAGGGGGTTGAAACCGATGCTCAGCGCGACATCCTGCGTGGCTTCGGCTGCGACATGCTGCAGGGTTTTCTGATCAGCCGGCCCAAACCGGCGGCCGCCTTTGCCGCGCTGGCGTTTGATCTCAGCGGCGAGCAGACCGCTGACGATCCGCCGACCTTGATCATGGCCTGATGGCTGTCGTGCCGGCCCCGGCCAGGTGCGCCGACAAGGCCGCCAGCGACGCATGCAGCGTTGCCTCGCGCACTGCCGTGCGGTCACCGGCACATTGCAGCCGCTGCGCCTGAGGCGCCGCTGTCCGTGACACCAGCGCCAGCCAGACCGTGCCGACCGGTTTGCCCGGCACGGCACCCCCCGGCCCGGCGATGCCGGTGACCGCCAGGCTGATGTCGCTGCGTGAATACTTGAGTGCACCGTTAGCCATCGCCAGCGCGACTTCTGCGCTGACCGCGCCGTGCGCCGCGATCAACGCGGCATCGACCCCGAGCAGCTCGGTCTTGGCCTCGTTGCTGTAGGTCACGAAGCCGCGTTCGAACCAGTCGCTCGAGCCGGCCACCGAGGTGCAGGCCGCAGCGATGAGGCCGCCGGTGCAGCTTTCGGCGGTGGCCAGGCGCAGGCCTCGGATGCGCAGCGCCTCGCCGAGCGCGAGCAGCTCGGCTTGCAGCGGCTCGAAGTTCACAACCACCTCCACAGTGCAACGCCCAGTGCGAACACGACCAGCGTGCAGCCCGCGGCCACGAGGTCGTCGAAGAGGATGCCAAAGCCTTGGCGCCAGCCGATGGCCTCACCCGGCCGCAGTTTGAAGGCGCGGTCGGCCCAGCCCACCGGGCCGGGTTTGGCGGCGTCGAAAACGCGGAAGAGCGCAAACGCCGCGAGCTGCGCCCACCAGCCGGCGGGGGTGAGCACCCAGAGCACGGCCCAGAACGCAACGACCTCGTCCCAGACGATCGCGCCGGGGTCGGCAATGCCCAGATCGCGTGCCGTGCGGGTGCAGGCCCAGAGGCCGATCCAGAAGGCAAGCACGATCACCGCGGCCCAGTCGGTGGTGTCGAGCCAGCGGTCGAGCAGCACAAAGCTGGCCCACGCGAAGAGCGTGCCCGCTGTCCCCGGCGCCCAGGGCGCCAGGCCGCTGCCGAAGCCGAGCGCCAGCCAGCGCGCGGGGTGGCCGAGCATGAAACGCAACGTCGCGCGGCGTGGGGCGGTGGAGGCAGGTATCGCGTTGGTGTTCACGTTTGCATTCACGTTCGCAATCACGCTGGCATTCACCCGCCGAAGTGGTCAAACGCGCGGTGCGCGGCGAGGTCGACGGCCAAGCCATCGGCATCGAGCACGGTCAGCCCGCTGCCGGCGTGAACCTGCCCGATCGCCGCCACGGCGACACCGGCCAGCGCGCCGGCACGCTCGACCGCCGCGTTCGCCGCGGGCGGCGCGGTGAAGAGCAGCTCGTAGTCGTCACCACCGGCGAGCAGGCATTCGCGCTGCAAGCCCGGCGCCTGGCGGCGCAGCAGATCGCTGCACGGCAGGCGTGGCAGATCGATCCGCGCGCCCACACCGGAGCGGCGCAGGACATGGCCGATATCGCCGATGAGCCCGTCGCTGAGGTCGATCGCGCTGGTGGCGATGCCGCGCAGCGCGATGCCCAGCGCGACCCGCGGCTGCGGCATTTCCATCGCCCGCCGGGCGGCGTCGAAATCAGCCCCGGCAGGCGCCAGCAGGCTGGAGTTCACGGTGCCGCGAAAAACTTCCAACGCCAGCCGCGCGTCACCGAGTTGGCCGCTGACCCAGACCGTATCGCCGGCCTGCGCCCCGCTGCGCAACAAGGCCTGGCCGGCAGGCACCTCGCCAAAAACCGTGATGCAGATATTCAACGGCCCGGCAGTGGTGTCGCCGCCGACCAGTTCGATGCCGTGCCTGTCGGCGAGCCGAAAAAGCCCTTTGGCAAAGGCGGCGACAAAACCCTCGTCAGCACGAGGCAAGGCCAGCGCCAGCGTAAACGCACGCGGCGTGGCGCCACAGGCGGCGAGGTCGCTGAGGTTGACGGCCAGCGCCTTGTGCCCTAGCCGCTCAGGTGAAACGGTAGACACAAAATGCCGGCCCTCGACCAGCATGTCGCAGGACACCGCCCATTGCATCCCGGGGGCGCTCGCCAGCAGCGCGCAGTCGTCGCCGATGCCGAGCACGGCGCGCTGCGCGCCGCGGTCAAAATATTTGCGGATCAGGTCGAACTCACCCACGGCTGCCGGCTCGGTGCTGCGTACGCTCATGAGCGCCCCAAGGCCGGCCGGGGCCGGCCGTCCCCCGCGGGGATCAAGGAAAGTGGCAAAGCCACATTTCCTTGAGCGGGTTCGCGCAGCAGATTGGCCAACTCGACCGCCGACTTCACGCCCATCTTGTCGAAGACCTTGGCGCGGTGGACTTCGACCGTGCGCACACTGATCTGCAGCGCATCGGCAATGAGCTTGTTGGCGCGGCCGGCGACGACCAGGCGCAGCACCTCGTGCTCGCGCTCGGTGAGTTCGGCCAGGCGCCGGTCGCGCTGCAGGCGGGTGTCGCGCGCCGCAATGGCGGCAGCGCTGCGGGCCAGCGCCTGCTCGACGCGGTCGACCAGGGCGTTGTTCGAAAACGGCTTTTCGACGAAGTCGAATGCACCGGCCTTGACCGTGGCCACCGCGGTTGGCACGTCGCCATGCCCGGTCAAAAAGATCACCGGCAGCAGCGGCGCCAGGCCGCGCTCGACAAGGCGCTCAAAGAGCGCCGCGCCGCTCAAGCCCGGCATGCGCATGTCGAGCAGCAGGCAGCTTGGCGCGCTCGGCCACGCACTGGCCTGCGGCAGCAGGCGCGGCTGCAGCCAGGCGTCAAATGCTTCGGCGCTGGCAAAACCTTCTGACAGCAGGCGCCGCGAGCGCAACAGCCAGGCCAACGCGTCGCGCACCACCGCTTCGTCGTCGACGACGTAGACCATCGGGATGCCGAGCTGGGGGTCAAGGGTCACGGGCCGGGGATACGGTGGGTGTCGATGCGGACGCAGCCGGGAGAGTAAACCGGAAGCGGCTGCCGCCCACAGCGGCGGTGCCGGCAAGCCCGGCAGTGATCCCGCCGGTGATCCCGCCAGTGATCCCGTCGGCGGCCCCGCCAACGGCCGCAGCCTCGGGCACCAGCGGCGACTCAAAATCGAGCACCCCGCCATGTTGTTCGATGACCGTGCGGCACAGGCTCAGGCCCAGGCCCATGCCTTCGCTGCGGGTTGAAAAGAACGGTGTGAACAGGCGCGCGGCAACCTCGGGGTTGATGCCTGCACCGGCGTCGATGACGTTGAACGCGACCCAGCGCGGCGGGCCCGCCAGGACCCTGATCGTGAGCACGCGCAGCTCTGGCGCGGTGGCGGTCTCCATCGCCTGGATGCCGTTGCGTGCCAGGTTCAGCAGCACCTGCTCGACCATCGTGCGGTCGCAGCGCACGGTGGGCACCGGCTGCGGCAGCTGAACGTCGACGCGGGTGCCGCTCTTGCGCGCCTGCAAGCGCACCAGCGGCAGCACCGAGTCCAACAACAGCTCGGCGCTGACGACCTCGTGGTGCTGCTCACGCCGGCGCACAAAGTCGTGCACGCTCTTGATCACGCGCCCGGCGCGCTCGGCCTGTTCGGCGACCCGCGCCAGCGCCTGCTACAGCAGGCCGCGGGTCTCGGACGACAGCGGCGCATCCGCGGCGTCGTCGAGCATGTTCATCGAGCCGCTGGCATAACTGGCGATCGCCGCCAGCGGCTGGTTCAACTCGTGGCTGAGCAGCGAGGCCATCTCGCCGACCGTGGCCAGCCGGGCTGACGCCTGCAGGCGTTCGAGGTGTTGGCGCGACAACTCCTCGGCGCGGCGCTGGCCGCTGATGTCGAGCACCGAGCTCATCCAGCCGGTGTGCCGGCCCTGGCCGTCGACGAGCGGTGCTTCGTAGATCATGACCGGAAAACGCTCGCCGTCGCGGCGCATGAAAACGGTCTCGAAGCCCTCGCGCGAGCGCGCATCGCCGGGCACGATGGGTGGCGGCAAGCGCAGGCGCTCACCCTGCCGGCGCGCATAGTCGGCGGCCTGCTCGGGCGGCCAGTAGGGCGGCACTGCCTGGCCGATCAGCTCGTCAACGGCGAAGCCGACCATCGTGCAAAACGCCGGGTTGACGTAGCTGATGCGGCCGTCGAGATCGCGTGCGCGCAGCCCGGTGGACAACGAATCCTCCATCGCCTTGCGCAAGGCCAGCGATTCAGCCAGGGCATGTTCGGCCCGCGCGCGGCGGCGTACGTCACGCACCAGCAGCAGCACGACGACAAAAAGTGCGATCGACAGGCCAAGCACCAGCGACAAGGTCAGGTTCGGCAACAGGCTCGGCCGCCCGGCAGCGCTGTCGGCGCGCAATTGCAGCGACGCCGATGGCAGCTCGACAACCCGCTCGGCGACATACACACCCAGCCCGCGCGCGCTGCCGGCGCGGGCCAGCCGCCCGCCGTCACTTTCGACAAACGACAGCTCGTGCTTGCGCGCCGGCGCGGCGGATACAGCGGCGTCGAGCAGTTGTGGCAGCGAGATCGTGGCGACGACAAATCCGAGTTCGCCGGCACCGGTGCGCACCGGCAGGCACAGCTCCGCAACCTCGACCCCGACCCCTTCAAGCAGCGGCAAAAAATAGCTGCGCGAAAAAACCGGCGTCGTGTCGCGGCGCGCGAGGCTGCACGCAGCCTCGGCTTCGAAGTCGAGTTCGTCGCGGCGCAGGCGGGTAAAAACCGGCGCCCCAAAAGGTGAGTCAACGCCTTCCTGCACCTGCATCTGCGGGCCGCGCCGCTCCAGACGCAACAGCCCGCGCCGCGTTTGCAGCACGGTGCGCGCGCGCTGCGGCCAATCGGCCAGCGAAGCTTCGCTCCAGACCAGCGTCTGCACATCCTGCAGCGCCGCGAGCACATCGCGGCGGACATCGGCAGCGGCTTCGATGGCGATGTTTTCGGTCTGGTCCTGGGCGCGTGCCGACTCGTAGGCCGCAGTCAGCCAGAGCAGGGCCGACTGCGCAACCGCGAGCAGCAGGACCAGGGCCGACCAGAGCAACCGACGGCGCCAGCGCCGCCAGCGCCCGACGGCCGTGCCCGGCCACGGCGCGGGCCGGTCGGCCGCGCCCGCTGGCGCGGCATCGATGGCGGGGTCGCGGTCGGAATCGAGGTCGGGGTCGGCGGGCATTGCGGCTGAGTATTCAGCGGCGAGCTGTCAAGGCTGCTACGCAGTTTCGCGCATGTCGGCGCGGCCGATCACGACGACACTGTGTGCCCTGGCGCAGCGTGGCTGAGCGGCACCGACAAGCCACGCAGACCAGCCACCCACACGCACGGCGCTGACCCCGTCAAGCCACCGGCACCTACAATCCCGCGCCCCGTTGGCGCCAAGCCGATGCCGCCCCTTTGATCGAGAACACCCTATGCCGAACTACGAAGAAAAGCGGGCTGAACTGCGCCGCGCCGCGCTCGAGTACCACGAGTTCCCGACCCCCGGCAAGGTGGCGATCACCGCGACCAAGCAGATGCTCAACCAGCGCGACCTGGCGCTGGCCTACTCGCCCGGCGTCGCCGCGGCCTGCGAAGAAATCGTCGCCGACCCGGTCAACGCTTACCGCTACACGTCGCGCGGCAACCTCGTTGCGGTGGTCACCAACGGCACCGCGGTGCTCGGCCTGGGTGACATCGGCCCGCTGGCGGCCAAGCCGGTGATGGAAGGCAAGGGCGTGCTGTTCAAGAAGTTCGCCGGCATCGATGTCTTCGACATCGAGATCAATGAAAAAGACCCGGCGAAGCTGGTCGAAATCATCGCCTCGCTGGAGCCGACGTTCGGTGGCATCAACCTCGAGGACATCAAGGCACCGGATTGTTTTTATGTCGAGCGCCAGTTGCGTTCGCGGATGAAGATCCCGGTCTTCCACGACGACCAGCATGGCACCGCGATCGTCGTTGGCGCCGCGCTGCTCAACGGGCTGAAAGTCGTCGCCAAGGACATCAAGAAAATCAAGCTCGTGACCTCGGGCGCGGGGGCGGCGGCGCTGGCCTGCCTGGGCCTGCTGGTCAAGCTCGGCGTGCCGCGCGAAAACATCTGGGTCACCGACCTGGCGGGCGTCGTCTGGAAGGGCCGCACCGAGTTGATGGACCCGGACAAGATCGAGTTTGCGCAGGACACCGCGCAGCGCACGCTGGCCGAAGTCATCGAAGGGGCCGATGTCTTTCTCGGCCTGTCGGCCGCCGGGGTGCTCAAACCGGCGATGGTGGCCACGATGGCGCGCCAGCCGCTGATCTTTGCGCTGGCCAACCCGAACCCGGAAATCATGCCCGAGGACGTGGCCGCGGTGCGCAGCGACGCGATCATGGCCACCGGGCGCACCGACTACCCGAACCAGGTCAACAACGTCCTGTGTTTCCCGTATATTTTTCGCGGCGCGCTCGACTGCGGCGCGACGACGATCACCGACACGATGGAGATCGCCGCGGTGCACGCCATCGCCGAGCTCGCGCAGGCCGAGCAGAACGATGTCGTCGCTTCGGCCTACGAAGGTGCGGCGCTGAGTTTCGGGTCCGAGTACCTGATTCCGAAGCCTTTTGATCCGCGGCTGATGATGAAGATCGCGCCGGCGGTGGCCCGTGCCGCCGCCGAGAGTGGTGTTGCGCTGCGCCCGATCGCCGACTTCAACGCGTACCACGAGAAGCTGCAGGCTTTTGTCTACGCCTCGGGCACAACGATGCGGCCGATCTTTGCGCTGGCCAAACAGGCAAAGCGCAAAAACGTCGCCTTTGCCGAGGGCGAAGACCGGCGGGTGTTGCGCGCCTGCCAGGTGGTGGTCGACGAAAATCTGGCCCGACCCTGGCTCGTCGGGCGTGCGACGCAGATCGAGCGCCGCATCGAACAACTCGGCCTGCGCCTGAAGATCGGCCGTGATGTCGAGGTCATCAATATCGACGACGACAAACGTTATCGCGACTACTGGCAGGCCTACCACCGGCTGACCGAGCGCAAGGGTGTCACCGAGCAGTTTGCCAAGATCGAGATGCGTCGCCGGCTGACGCTGGTGGGCAGCATGCTGCTGCACCACGGCGAGGTCGACGGCCTGATCTGCGGCACCTGGGGCAGCACCGCGCAGCACCTGCACCATGTCGACCAGGTCATCGGCCCGCGCCCGGGGGTGAAGACCTATGCCTGCATGAACGGGCTGATCCTGCCTGGGCGCCAGGTGTTTCTCGTCGATACGCATATCAACCACGATCCCGACGCCGCGCAACTCGCCGAGATCACGATCCTGGCCGCCGAAGAGATGCGCCGCTTTGGCTTGGTTCCGAAGGCCGCGCTGCTGTCGCACAGCAACTTTGGCTCGAGCAACCACCCCTCGGCGATAAAGATGCGCGACGCGCTGGCGATCATCCGGGCCCAAGCGCCCTGGCTCGAAATCGACGGCGAGATGCACGGCGATGCCGCTTTGGACGCCGGCTACCGGCACGAAACGATGCCGCGCAGCACGCTGACTGGCGAGGCCAACCTGCTTGTGCTGCCGAATATCGACGCCGCCAATATCAGCTACAACCTGCTCAAAACCGCTGCCGGTGGCGGCATCGCGATCGGGCCGGTGTTGCTCGGCGCGGCCAAACCGGTGCATATCCTGACCTCGGCGACCACGGTGCGGCGCATCGTCAACATGACCGCGCTGACCGTCGCTGATGCCAACGCCGGACGTTAGGGAAAGCGCTTCGCGGTGCCGCGCTGCCGTGGCGCCGGTGCAGCGAAGGCGCAGCCTGACATGAAAATTACAGGCCGTGAGCGTTCACTCACTACGCTCCGGCGCTGCACTATTTTGAGGCAGGCCCTTGAGCTTTTTTGGTCGCTCCGGTATCATGACGGATTGATTTCACAGGGTTAACCCGTGCTTCGGTTCGAGCGGACATCATTGGGGTTGGCGGCAAAAAAGTTGGCGCTTGCTCTCATGACGGTGGCAGCTACGGCTGCTGTCGCGACGGCCAAGGAGTCGCCGGCGAAGGGCGGGCCGGGCTCCGTCGGGCTGGCTTCGTTACCGGCAGAAGCACAGCAGACCCAGGCCTTGATCTTGCGCGGCGGGCCGTTTCCGTTCCCAAAAGATGGCACTGTTTTTGGCAACCGCGAAAGGTTGCTGCCGTCGAACCCGCGTGGGTTCTATCGCGAGTACACGGTCAAGACGCCGGGGTCACGTGACCGGGGCGCTCGCCGCATTGTCTGCGGCGGGCTTGAGCCGGCGCAGCCCGAAGCTTGTTTTTACACCGCTGACCACTACACGAGCTTCAAGCGCATCGTGAAGTGAGCAGCGGCGGCCAAAGAGTTTTTTTACTTTTGATCAGAAGGAGGTAAGCGACATGCAGTTGCAGACCATCCGCCCGAACATCGTGCAGGCGATACGCGCCTACCGGGTGGCGGACTTGCAGGCGGCGGCACAAGCCGCGGGCCAGCATTTTCTCTACGCGAGCACCTTGTCCGCGCAGAGCAAACAAGAGGTGCTTGAAGGCATCGCCGCCGCATTCGAGTTCCCGGTTCACTTCGGCAAGAACCTGGACGCGCTTTTCGATTGCATGACCGACCTGGTGGCCAAGTCCGGCCAGCAGCCGGGTTTTGTTGTCGTGCTCGAACAGTTGCCCGACAACCCGCGCTTCGACCGCGAGGCACGCGAGCAGTTGCTCGATGTCTTCCGCGATGCCGCCGACTACTGGGCTGAGCGGCGAATACCGTTCAGGTGTTTCTATTCTTTTCAGTAGCCCGCTCCCAAGATATTGGGTCATGGGAGCGGGCTACGGAAACGGCCCAGGCAGACAGCATTTCGATCGAAGCCAAACCAGCGCCGAAACCGGCGCCCAAGGTTGCGGCGGCGAAAAACGGCGTCAACCCCAACTTCGGTATGAACATGCCGATGATGAGCAGCGCCTTCGATACCGCAGCGTGGTTGAACGCAGCTTGACGCTGCGTTAGTCGCGGTGCCCCGAGGCCGGCCGAGGCCGGCCGTCCCCCAGGGGGATCAAGGAAAGTGGCAAAGCCACATTTCCTTGAACCCGCGGCGCGAGTTGCATTTCGACATCGCGCGCGAGCGCGATGTATTCGTTCACCGGCACTTCTTCGGCGCGCCTTTGGCAGTCGAAGCTGCCGGTGAATTTGTTTTCATCGAGCCAGCGCCCGAGGGTGTGGCGCAGCAGCTTGCGGCGCTGCGAAAACGCCACTTGAACCAGTTGCGACAGGCGCGAGGTGTTCACCCCGGC
>JANOKR010000187.1:0-4238 GCA_031419315.1 Betaproteobacteria bacterium | reverse complement strand
GCCGCGGCCGAGGTCGGCGACGATGTTTTTGGCGACGACCCGACGGTGAACGCGCTGCAGGAGCGCATCGCCGCGATGCTCGGCAAGGAGGCGGCGATCTTCGTGCCCACCGGCACGCAGAGCAATCTGTGTGCGCTGATGGCGCACTGCGCGCGGGGCGACGAGTATCTGGTCGGCCAGACGGCGCACACCTACCGCATGGAAGGCGGCGGTGCGGCGGTGCTGGGCAGCATCCAGCCGCAGCCTTTGCCCAACCAGCCCGACGGCACGATCCTGCTGGCCGATATCGAAGCGAATATCAAACCCGACGACGCGCACTTCGCGGTGACCCGGCTGCTGGCGCTGGAAAACACCTGGGGCGGCCAGGTGTTGCCGCTGGACTATCTTGATGCCGCTACCGCGCTGGCGCATGCGCGCGGGCTAACGACCCACCTGGACGGCGCCAGGTTGTTCAACGCCGCGGTCGCTTCGGGCGTCGATGCAACGCGTATCGCGCGGGATTTCGACAGCGTCTCGGTGTGTTTCAGCAAGGGTCTGGGGGCGCCGGTGGGTTCGGCGCTGTGCGGCTCGAAAGACTTGATCCGGCGCAGCCACCGCATCCGCAAGATGCTTGGTGGTGGCATGCGTCAGGCCGGCGTGCTGGCGGCAGCCGCGATGTACGCGCTGGACCACCATATCGAGCGCCTGGCCGAGGACCATGCCAACGCGCGGCACCTGGCCGAAGGGCTGGCCGGCCTGCCTGGGGTGCAGGTCGAGACGCCGCAGACGAATATCGTTTTTGTCGATCTGGCGCCGGCCTTGGCGGCTGGCGCGGTCGAGCGCATTCGCGCCGCCGGGGTGATCTGCACCGGCTTGTACCGGCTGCGGCTGGTGACCCATCTGGACGTTTCTGCCGCCGATGTCGACACTGCGATCGCCCGCATCAGCGCGGCCTTGGTCGCCAGGTAAGTGCGGCGCGGCGGGCCAAAACAAAACGCGCCCGAAGGCGCGTCTCTGAGATCGATCTGGGCGGCAGGCAAGTTCAGTAGGCCGCCGCCCAGCGCCGCCGCGCCAACAAACCGGCCAAGCCGAGTGCGAGTAGCGCGTAAGTGCTCGGCTCGGGAATCGGTGGTCGAACGAAACTGCCGGTGCCGGTGTCGCTGTTGTTCTGCCAGCTGCACGGCACGGCGTAGTAGCCGACACCGTCTTTGGCACCGCAGGTGAACCAGTTGCCGTTGGCGGCCAGGTCGAACTCGAGACCGTCGCCAAAGCGCAGCGACAGTGTCTGCGCGCCGCCGAGGGCGAGGTTGCCGGTCATCGACTGGAAGGCATGGGTCCACGGTACCGGCGGGCCGCCGTCGGGTTCGCCGTTGATGCTGACCAGGTAGGGGTCGAGCAGATTCGACCCGCCGTAGCGGAACGACACAAAATACGAGCCCGCGCCCAGGTCGGTACCTTCGGTGTAGTCGCTGACCAGCAGGAGTGCCGTCACCGGATAGGTGTCGGCTTCGATGGCGAGCGCGCAGTCTTCGCAATTGCCGTTGAAGACAAACGACGTCACCGCGGCTTGTGCCGGCGCGGCGATCGAAAGGGCTGCCAGGGCGGCAACAGCGCCGGCGGCGGGCTTGAAGAATCGGCGTAGGACAATCATGGGCTGGCTCCTTGGGTTGGCTGCGGCCAAAACTAGCGCCTCGATATCAGACCGTCAATCCCGCGCTGCCATCGCGACCGATCCGTCCCCCGCGAACCAGGGGGGCGCCCGCTGGCCCCAACCGATGCCCACCATGCCCATCACCAACACCGAAGCCCTGACCCGCATCATCGAGCACCGCGAGATCTTCCACGACGAGATGCTGGCGTTGATGCGCCGCATCATGAGCGGGGAGATGTCGCCGGTGATGATCGCCGCGCTGGCGATGGGCCTGCGGGTGAAAAAAGAAACCGTCGGCGAGATTGCCGCGGCGGCGCAGGTGATGCGCGAGTTTGCGACGCCGGTGGTGGTCGCCGACCGCAAGCACCTGGTCGATATCGTCGGCACCGGCGGCGACAGTTCGCACACTTTCAACATCTCCACCGCGGCGACCTTTGTGGCCGCCGCGGCCGGCGCGCGAGTAGCCAAACACGCCGGGCGCAGCGTGTCGTCGACCTCGGGTTCGGCCGATGTGATGGAAGCCCTCGGCGCTTTCATCGGCCTGAGCCCGGAGCAGGTGGCGCAGTGCCTGGTCGAGACCGGCATCGGCTTCATGTTTGCGCCGAACCACCATGCGGCGATGAAGTTCGCGGCGCCGGTGCGCAAGGAACTCGGTGTGCGCACCTTCTTCAACATCCTCGGCCCGCTGACCAACCCGGCCGGTGCGCAGAACCAGTTGCTCGGGGTTTTCCACCCTGATCTGGTCGGCATCCAGGTGCGTGTGTTGCAGCGCCTGGGCAGCGAGCATGTGATGGTCGTCTTCGGCACGAATGGCATGGACGAGATTTCGCTGTCCGGCGAGACCCTGGTCGGCGAGTTGAAGGCCGGCGAGATCAAGGAATATGTCGTTCACCCGAGCGACTTTGGCCTGCCGGTGTACGACTCGCGGGTGCTGCGCGTGGCGAACAAAGAAGAGTCGGTGCAGTGCATCCAGCGGGCACTTGCAAACGAAGATGGCCCGATACGCGACGTGGTGCTGTTGAACGCCGGCGCGGCGCTGTACTGCGCCGATGTCGTCAGCAATGTCAGCGACGGCGTTCGGCGCGCTCGCGAGGCGGTGGCATCGGGTGCGGCGCTGGCCAAACTGAGCCAGTTTGTCGCGATGACGAATCGCTTTCGCCCGGCGGCTTGAGGCCTCGAGCCGCCGTCGTTGCCTCAGCCCCCGCTCAAGTTCCTGCCGATGTCGCTCTACCGCCAACTGCTTGCCCGGGCCCAGGCCGACGAGGTGTTGCTGCTGCCGCGTGTCGAAGCGCATTGGCCGGGGATGGCCATCGGCCTGGTCTCGGTGGCCGCCGGCGTGGCCTTGTTCAAGTCAGGCGCGCCAGGCGCCAACACCTGGGGCTGGGTCGCAATGGCCGGCATGATCGTCGGCATGCTGCTGCATTGGCGCTGGAAAAAACTCGATACTGGCTGGCAGGTTCATTTTGCGCAGCGCCGTGTCGCGCCGGTCGGCGTTCGCGGCCAGCCGGCGTCGATTGAGGGCAGCGGCTGGGCGATCCACACCGCGCCGGGCGACCGGCGGGCGTCGATTGCGATCGACCTGCGGCACCCCGATCTTGGGCGTGTCGCGCGGCTGTTCGAGAGCCCGGCGCGGCGCGGCGCCGACCAGCGCTGTCTGAGCCAGCTCGCCGATACGCTGGCGCGGCGGCTGGGTGTCGAGCGCGCCGGGCCGCAACTCTAGATGGCCATTCGGCGAGGAACCATGAGCCGCCGGGCCGTTCCCAAGGCGAATACCGCGGCGCGCAGCGCGGAGGTTGCCTGATGATCGACATCCTGCAACGCATCGTTGCCGTCAAGCACGAAGAAATTGCCGCGGCACGCAGGCAGCGAAGCCTGGCCGATCTGCGCGCCGATGCCGAAGCCTTTGCGGCGATTGACGCGCCGCGCGGTTTTGAAGCTGCGCTGCGCGCCAAGCTCGCTAGCGGCGCTGCCGCAGTCATTGCCGAAGTCAAAAAAGCCAGCCCGAGCAAGGGCGTGCTGCGCGAAAACTTCGAGCCGGCGCTGATTGCAGCCAGTTATGAAAAACATGGCGCGGCCTGCCTGAGTGTGCTCACCGACGCGCCCTTTTTTCAGGGCTCGCCGGCGTATCTTCAAGCCGCGCGCGCGGCCTGCGCGCTGCCGGTGCTGCGCAAGGACTTCATCGTCGACGAGTACCAGGTCTTCGAGGCCCGACTGATGGGCGCAACTGCATCCTGCTCATCGCCGCTTGCTTGTCGGATGTGCAAATGGCCGCGCTCGAAGACTGCGCGTTGAGCTTGGGCTTGGGCGTTCTGGTCGAGGTACACGATGCTGCCGAACTCGACCGCGCGCTGGTCTTGAAGACCGCGCTGCTGGGCATCAACAACCGCAATCTGCGCAGCTTCGAGGTCAGCCTGGAGACCACGTTGGCGCTGCTGCCGCAGGTGCCGGCGGCCAAGCTGCTGGTCACCGAATCCGGCATCCTGGCGCGCGCCGATGTGCAGCGCATGCGCGCTGCCGGCGTGCACAGTTTTCTGGTCGGCGAAGCTTTCATGCGCGCCGACGATCCCGGCGCGGCGCTGTCGGCGTTGTTTGCGGCATGAGACATCCG
>JANOKR010000186.1:0-6791 GCA_031419315.1 Betaproteobacteria bacterium | reverse complement strand
CCCAGCCACAGCTGCAGCCACCGCAGCCAGGGTGGCGTCGGGCCGCGGCAGGCTGACCTGGCGCGCCTGGGCCGCGGTCTGGCGCAACACTTCGCCGGTGGTCAGCACGCGCTTGGAGCTGCGGTCGAAATAGCGGTCGATCGTGGTCATCGCTTCGCGCAGGTCAGACTGGGCCTGGTCGAACTGCCGGCTCATCAGCGCCAGCCTGGCGTTGAGCAGGCGCAGCTTGAGGTTTTCGCGCACGAAAAAAACCTGCTCGGGCGCGAGCAACGCCGCGTCGGGGTATTCGATTCGCGTGACACGCACCAGCGAGCGCACCTCGCCCCAGACATGCTCGAGCATGCCGCGTGCACCCTCGTCGAGCCAGCGTGGCCAGCCCCAGGCCGGCGCCGCTGCAGCTCGCGACGCTGCCTGTGATGCGGCCTGGGCTGCGGCAGCAGCGCTCGCACTCGCCGCCGCGCCAGTCGGTGCCGGGGCGATCGCCGCATCGCGCCGCGGCGTGCGCCGGTCCACCGCCGCCAGCACCGGCAGGTCGTCAATGCTGCGGATCGCTTCGTCGAGCCGGATCGTCAGCGACGGCAGGTCGACGACACCAGCGGCGCGGGCGCGGGCGAGATCCTGCACCACCGCACGCCGCACCCGCTCCAGGCGCGGCTGCTGATAACGCGCCAGGCGCTCGTCGGCCTGGCGCAGCGCCGCGGTCAACGGCTCGACGCTGCCGGTGATCGCGGCCTGCTGCATCGCGACGCGGATCGCCGCGTCGACATCGGCCAGGACGTTTTCATCCCGCGATCGCGACAGCGACTGGATCAATTCTTCAAGCTGCGTGCGCTGCAGCGAGGTCTCGGCAACACGCGCTTCGAGCAACGCGATCTTGGCCGCCGATTCGCGCACCGTGGCGTCGGCCTGGCGCGCCAGCGTGCGCGCTTCGGCGGCCTGCCCGCCGGCGTCTTGCTGGCGTTTGACGAGTTCGAATTCGACCGACTTCAGCCGCTGCTGAGTATTCCAAGCCAGCGTCAACGCCGCAGCCGAAAGCGCTGCGAGCAGCACCGCGCCGGCAGCGATCCAGCGGCCCATGGTCGGTGGCGCGGTCGGTGGCGCGGTCGGTAGCGCGATCGGTGCGGCGATCGGCGGCATCGCCGTTGGTGCGACGGCGGGCGCCGCCGGTGCGGCGTCAAGCGGCAGGGGATCGTTCAAGATGGGGTTGATTCTAAGGACGCCAGTGCGGCGAGCAGGGTCTCAAAACGGGCATCGACCACCTGCACGCGGGCAAACCCCGCCGTGCGGGCCGCGTCGGCGATGCGCGGATGCGACGCGATGGCGTTTGCCGCCGCCCAGTCAGCACCCGGCGCCAGCCCAGACAAATAGCCTACCGCCTCGGCGCTGCTGAACAACCAGCAATGTGCTTGCGGCTGCATCCGCGCCACAGCGACGATCGCCTGCGCTGCGGCATCTGGCCGCGGCGCGCTGCGGCGGTAGGCCGCGAGAAAATCGACCTCGGCACCCGCGCCACGCAGCTTGTCGGCGAGCCAGTCTCGCCCCCCTTCGCCGCGCACGATCAAGGCCTGCCGACCACGCCAGTCGCGGCCGCGCAGCTCGGCCCACAGCGACTCTGAATCCAGCGGTGCAGCAATCGCCGGCTGCACGATTTCAAGCTGCGGCACACCGGCGTCGAGCAAGGCCGCGCTGGTGCCCGGCCCGGTGCTGCCGGCAGCCAAGCCGGCCGGCCAGATGCCGCCGGCCGGCTTGGCTGCAAAAAAATGCAGCACCGCGTTGGCACTGACAAACATCACCAGCGCCTTGTGCGGCAACTGCTGCCAGGCAGTACACAGCGGCTGCACGTCGTCGAGGGCCGCGATCTCGATCAGCGGCAGCGCGACCGCGTCGATGCCTTTGGCCCGCAAGGCATCGACCCAAGGCCGCGCCTGCGCCAGCGGCCGGGTCACGATGACCCGCAGCCTGGGCGGCGCCATCGGTTTCAATTCACGCGGCCGGCAAGTAGGCCGCGGCGCCGGCAGCGTGCAACTGCGCCGCGGCTTGGCTGCCCAGCGCACGCGCCCCGGCTTCGTCAACCGGCTGGCCTTCAACCGACGCGCGCAGCAGCGGCCGCTGCAGCAACGCGGCGTCGCCGAGCGCCGTGTGCAAGTGCAGGCTGGTGCCGTGCCAAACGGCATGCGCTGCCAGCGGCATGCTGCAACTGCCGCCCATCGCACGCGACACCGCACGTTCTGCCTCGGTGGCCAAGGCTGTCGGCAGGTGCACCAGCCCGGCAAGCAGCTCGCGCAAGCGCTGATCGTCTTCGCGCACCTCTAGCCCCAAGGCGCCCTGGCCCGCCGCCGGGATCATGCGTGCGGTGTCGAAGCAGTTGCGGATGCGCGCCGCCAGGCCGAGCCGCTTCAAGCCCGCGGCCGCCAGCACGATGGCGTCGAAGCCACCTTCGTCGAGTTTGCGCAGCCGGGTATCGAGGTTGCCACGCAGCGGCTCGATGCGCAGATCGGGCCGCTCGGCAAGCAGCTGCACCGTTCGGCGCAGGCTCGACGTGCCGACGCAGGCACCCGGCGGCAGCACGCCCAGGTCGTCATAACGAGCCGAGACAAAAGCGTCCCGCGGGTCTTCGCGCTCCAGCACCGCGGCGAGCACAAAACCCGGCGGCAGGTCCATCGGCACGTCCTTGAGCGAATGCACCGCGATCTGCGCACGGCCATCTTCGAGCGCGGCCTCGAGTTCTTTCACGAAGAGCCCCTTGCCACCAACCTTGGACAACGACCGGTCCAGGATCTGGTCGCCGCGGGTGGTCATGCCGAGCAGATCGACATCAAGCCCGAACCGCATTTGCAACAGCCCACGCACATGTTCGGCCTGCCACAGGGCAAGGCGGCTTTCGCGGGTGGCAATGACGGTGCGTTGCTTCATTTGTCGATTATCGCGAAGGCTCCACGAGCAGGCACAATGTGTAATCTGGTTACACCGCCGAGAGCCCACCATGCCCAGAGTCATCAACGTTGCTCCGGCCGCCTCGGCCAGCAAGAAACTCAAGCCCACCCGGCGCTCCGGCGCGGCGGACGACAAAAACCAGGCGCTGCGCGAAGACATCCGGTTACTCGGCCGTATCCTCGGCGACACCATCCGCGAGCAAGAGGGCCGCGACAGCTTCGAGCTCATCGAGCGCGTGCGCCAGCTGTCGGTGGCCTACCGGCTGAAGAAGGACGCGAGTGCTGGACGGGTGCTCGACCGGCTGCAGAAAAACCTCTCCGCCGACCAGACCGTCAGTGTGATCCGCGCTATCAGCTACATCTCGCACCTGGCCAACATTGACGAAGACCGGCACCATGTGCGCCGGCGCATGCACCACGCGGCGCAGGGCCACACCCAAGAAGGCTCGCTGGCGGTGAGCTTCGAGCGCCTGCACCGTGCCGATGTGCGCGCCGCCGAAATCGCCGCAACGCTGAAGACCGCCTACATCGCGCCGGTGCTCACCGCGCACCCTACCGAGGTGCAACGCAAGAGCATCCTCGACGCCGAAAGGGCGATCGCCGAACTGGTCGGCGAACGCGACAACCTGGCCGGTGCCCCCGAGCGCGAAGAAAACGAGTCGCTGCTGCGCGCACGCGTGACGCAGCTCTGGCAGACACGCATGTTGCGCACCGCCAAGCTGACCGTCGCCGACGAGATTGAAAACGCGCTGAGTTACTACCCGACGACGTTTCTGCGCCAGATCCCGCGCCTGTATGCACAGATCGAACAGGCGCTCAAAGGCCACGAGGTGGCGCCCTTTTTGCGCATGGGGCACTGGATCGGTGGCGACCGTGACGGCAACCCGAACGTCACCGCCGCGACGATGCGCCGCGCGATGAGCCGACAGGCTGAAGTGGCGCTGCGCTTTTATCTCACCGAGGTGCACAGCCTGGGCGCAGAGCTGTCGATGTCGCACACGCTGGCGCCGGTGACACCCGAGATGCTGGCCCTGGCCGAACGCTCGCCCGATGCCAACGAACACCGCCACGACGAACCCTACCGGCGCGCGCTGATCGGCATCTACGCGCGCCTGGCAGCCACGCTGCACGCACTCACCGGCACCGAAGCGCTGCGCCATGCGGTCGCGCCGCAGAACCCGTATACCGACCCGGCGCAGCTGCTCGATGACCTCGACATCATCGCGCGCAGCCTGCAGTCGCATCACGCCCAGGCGCTGATCGCGCCGCGCCTCAAACCGCTGCGGCGCGCGGTGCAGGTATTTGGCTTTCACCTTGCCACGCTGGATATCCGGCAGAACAGTGACCACCACGAAGCAGTGGTTGCCGAGCTGCTGCGCGCCGCGCGCATCGAAGCCGACTACTCCGCACTCACCGAGCCCGCCAAACGCGAGGTGCTGCTAAATCAGCTCAACGACGCCCGCCCGCTGCGGGTGCGCGACGCGGCTTACTCGGCACTCGCGGTGAGCGAGCTTGAGATCTTCGAAACTGCGGGCGACTTGCGCCGGCGTTATGGCCGCGAAGCGCTGCGCCACTGCATCATTTCGCACACCGAAGATGTCAGCGACCTGCTCGAAGTGCTGGTGCTGCAAAAAGAATGTGGCCTGCTGCACGGCACGCTCGACGGCGTCGGCACGCTGGCTGCACACAACGACCTGATCGTGGTGCCGCTGTTCGAAACCATCGACGACCTGCGCCGCGCAGCGACGATCATGCGGGCGTTTTATGCGCTGCCCGGCATCACCGCGCTGGTCGTGCGCAGCGGCGCCGAACAAGACGTGATGCTCGGCTACAGCGACAGCAACAAGGACGGCGGCTTTTTCACCAGCAACTGGGAGCTTTACCAGGCCGAGGTCGCACTCGCTGCGCTGTTTGACGAACTGGCGCGCGACCAAGGCATCACGCTGCGCCTGTTCCACGGCCGCGGCGGCACCGTCGGGCGGGGCGGCGGGCCCAGCTACCAGGCAATCCTGGCGCAACCGCCAGGCACGGTCAGGGGCCAGATCCGGCTGACCGAACAGGGCGAAGTCATCGGCTCGAAATACGCCCATCCTGAAATCGGCCGACGCAATCTCGAGACCCTGGTTGCGGCAACCCTCGAAGCCACGTTGCTGCACCCGACCAAGAGCGCGCCGCCAGCGTTTTTGCAGGCCGCAGAGGCCTTGAGTGCAGCCAGCTTCGGTGCCTACCGCAAACTCGTTTACGAGACCCCCGGCTTCACCGACTACTTCTTCGCTGCGACCCCAATCCGCGAGATCGCCGAACTGAATATCGGCTCGCGCCCCGCATCGAGAAAAGCCACCCGCGCGATCGAAGACCTGCGCGCGATCCCCTGGAGTTTTTCATGGGGCCAATGCCGCCTCGGGCTGCCCGGCTGGTGCGGCTTCGGCTCAGGCGTCGACAGTTTTGTCGCTGGCACGCCGAAAGAACGCGCGGCCAAGGTCGAGCTGCTGCAACGGATGCACAAGCAGTGGCCGTTTTTCCGCACCCTGCTATCGAACCTGGACATGGTGCTGGCCAAGAGCGACCTGCGCATCGCGATGCGCTATGCCGAACTGGCCAACGACACGCCAGCCAACGCGCGCGCCGGCAAGCGCATCTTTGCGCTCGTGCGCGCCGAGTGGGAGCGCACCGAAGCCGCGCTGGCACTGATCACCGGCGAGGCCAAGCGCCTGCAATCCAACCCGGCGCTGGCAAGGTCGATCGAACACCGCTTCCCGTACCTGGACCCGCTGAACCATTTGCAGGCCGAGTTGCTGCGCCGCTACCGCCAGCACAAACCGGGTGACCCGGAAGTCGAGCGCATGCAGCGTGGCATCCACCTGTCGATCAACGGCCTCGCGGCCGGGCTGCGCAATACCGGCTGAAACCCCGGGGAATGGGATCGCCTCGGCTACGCGCCTGGGCCGCTGTTCGGCCCGCTGCCGGCCAACGCCTCGCGCACCGCGGGGACCTGCCGGCGCGACACCGGCAGCCATTCATCGAGCGGCGCGACACGCACCGCCCAGCCTTCGTCGGCACCTTCGTCAGCGCGGCGTTGCAGTTCGCGCACGGCATGGCGGGCGACGAGTGCATTGCGGTGAATGCGGATGAACGCGGCGCCGAGCGCGGCCAGGCGCGGCTCAAGGTCGGCGAGCGAATCGTCGAGCACATGGCTGCGTTGCGCGGTGCGCAGCGTGACGTATTTGAGCTCGGCCTTGAGCACCAGCACATCGGCCACCGGGATGCGCAAGACACGCTTGCGGTCGTTGACCACCAGCACCGGCACATCGTCCAGCGCGGCGGGCAGCGTCGGTAGCGCCGTGAGCAGCGGCCCACGGCGCAGCAGCACGCGCTGCACGACTCTTTGCAGTGCGGCGGCGAGGCGGTCGCGCTGCACCGGCTTGGTCAGGTAGTCCACCGCGTCGAGTTCAAAAGCGCGCAGCGCGTGGCTGCCATTCGCGGTGACAAACACCACCGCCGGCGGATGTGGCAGCAGGCGGATCGCGCCGGCGAGTTGCATGCCGTCCTTGCCCGGCATGCGGATATCGAGCAGCACGGCGTCGAAACTCTGGCCGCGCAGCAGGTCCATCGCCGATTGGGCATCGGCGGCTTCGGCAATCACTTCGGCGCGCGGGTCGGCGCAGGCCAGCACGAGCGAGCGCAGGCGCAAACGCGCGAGCATTTCGTCGTCGACGATCAACAAGCGCAGCGGCCGCATCGACCCGGGCGACCCTGGCGACCCGATCGAGGCCAGCGACCCCGGCAGTGGCGCTTCGGGCGCAGTCACAGCGGGATCACGATGCGCGCGTTGAACAAACCGTCGTCGCCTTTCCAGGC
>JANOKR010000185.1:0-1805 GCA_031419315.1 Betaproteobacteria bacterium | reverse complement strand
GGTGCGGCCAGCGTCGTGGCGCCCGCACCCAGCGTTACCAGCGCCTTGCGCCGGTTGAAAACGACGCCGCCGTCTGCCGGCAGGGCATCGGCGGGCAAGGTGGATCGTGTGTTGTTCGTCATTGGGGCTCCTTGGCATCCGGCCGCACCAGCACCGCGCCTTCGCGCCGCGAGCCGACATTGCGCCGGTAGATCTGCAACCAGCCGCGGTCGAACATCGGTGGCGGTGCGGTCCAGGCCGCGCGGCGGCGTTCGACTTCCGCCGCATCGACTTCGAGATCACACAGGCGCAGGTCGAGGTCGATGGTGATCACATCGCCGTCGTGGACCAGTGCCAGCGGGCCGCCGAGCGCGGCCTCGGGCGAAACCTCGGCGACGACCAGACCCTTGCAGACCAGGCCCGAGAGATGGCCGTCGGTCAACATCGCGACCTGCTCGCCCAAGCCGGCGCCGTCGATCGCAAAGACCACCCGCGAAGCGCCGCCGCCCATCGCCGGTCCGCCTTTGGCGCCGGCACCGCGCATCACGACCACCTGGCCGGGTTTCACAGCGCCGGCCTTGATCGCCGCGATCGCGGCGTCGCTGGTGTCGAAACAGATTGCCGGGCCGCTGAAGCGGCGCGTCTTGCGCGGCGCGATGCCGGCCTTGACGATGCCGGTGTCGGGGCACAACGAGCCGCGCAGCACGACGATCGCCGGCCGGCTGGCAAAGGGCCGCGCCATCGGCCGGATCGTCTCCTGGTCGTTGACAAAGGCGTTGTCGAGTTCTTCGCCGAGGGTGCGGCCGCTGACGCAGCGCGCGCTCACGTCGAGCAGCGGTCGCAACTGCTTGAGCACCGCGCGGGCGCCGCCAGCGGCTTCGAATGCTTCTATCGACTGGGTGCCCACCGGCCGCACCCCGGCGATCACCGGCACCGTGGCGCCGAAGTCTTCGAACATCGCATAGACATCGGCATCACAGCCGGCCTCGGTGGCCACCGCCTGCAAATGTTTGACGCAGTTCACCGAGCCGCCGACGGCGAGCACCGCACGCACGGCATTCGCAAACGCGCCGCGGGTCAAGATGTCGCGGGGTTTCAAGTCGCTCCAGACCATCTCGACGATGCGCGCACCGGCGGCCCGCACGTCGGCCATCATCTTGGCGCTCATCGCCGCCACCGGCGCGCTGCCGGGCAGCGCCATGCCGAGCGCTTCGCAGACGATGTGCATCGAATTTGCGGTGCCCATGCCCGAGCACACCCCTGGCGAGCGGATCGCCTGCCGGCTCATCTTGACGATGGTCTCGGTATCCATCGCGCCGGTGACGACATGCATCGCGCCGACAAAGACATCTTCGATATCGCAGTGCTGGCCGTTGAACTCACCGCTGGCCTGGTAACCGCAGGGCACGACGATGGTCGGGATATTCAGCCGCGCCGCGGCCATCAACTGGCCGGGCACGGTTTTGTCGCATGACGTGAGGCAGACCATGCCGTCGAGCTGCGCGCCTTCGACCGCGACCTCGATATCGTTGGTCACCAGGTCGCGGGCGCCGAGCATGTAGGCGCCGCGTGCGCCGGCGCCGGTGATGAAGTCACTCGGCGCCGCAGTGCGGATCTCGAACGGCACCGCGCCGGCAGCGCGGATCGCGGCCTTGACCTCCTTCGCCACCAGGTCGAGGTGGCTGTAACAACTCGCCAGTTCGCTGCTCGAATTGACGACCGCAATCTTCGGCTTTTCGCAGTCGTCTTCGGACAGGCCGAGCGCCTGCCACTGCGCGTTGCGCACCGACCAGAGGTAGGAGCCGCGCGGGAAATTGCTGCGCAGT
>JANOKR010000184.1:0-3858 GCA_031419315.1 Betaproteobacteria bacterium | reverse complement strand
GTGGCGAAGAAACGGCGCTGCTCGAGTCGCTGGAGGGCAAGAAGGGCCAGCCGCGCTTCAAGCCGCCGTTTCCGGCGAGCTATGGCCTCTACGGCAAGCCGACGACGATCAACAACACCGAAACCTTCGCCGCGGTGCCGTGGATCATCAACAACGGCGGCGGCGCGTACCTCGAGATCGGCAAGCCGAACAACGGCGGCACGAAGATCTTCTCCGTCGTCGGCGATGTCGAACGCCCCGGCAACTACGAGATCCCGCTCGGCTTCCCGTTCGCGAAACTGCTCGAACTGGCGGGCGGCGTCAGTGGCGGCCGGACCTTGAAGGCCGTGATCCCCGGCGGCTCGTCGGCGCCGGTGCTGCCGGGCAGGACGATGATGGACATCACGATGGACTACGACGCCATCGCCAAGGCCGGCTCGATGTTGGGCTCTGGCGCGGTGATCGTGATGGACGAGCGGCGCTGCATGGTCAAGAGCCTGCTGCGCCTGTCCTATTTCTATCAGCACGAAAGCTGCGGCCAGTGCACGCCGTGCCGCGAAGGCACCGGCTGGCTTTGGCGCATGGTCGACCGCATCGAACATGGCAAGGGTCGCAGCGAAGATCTGGCCCTGCTCGACTCGGTGGCCGACAACATCAAGGGCCGCACGATCTGCGCGCTGGGTGATGCTGCGGCGATGCCGGTGCAGGGCATGCTCAAACATTTCCGCGAAGAGTTTGTGCACCACATCGAACACAAGACTTGCATGGTGGGCGCGCAGGCTCGGCCTGCCCCGCTGCAGCCCGAAGCGGCAGATCCCGCCGCCGGCGGCCGGGCGCTTGCGGGTCAACGAACATGATCGAAATCACCCTCGACGGCAAACCCGTCAGCGTGCCCGAAGGCAGCATGGTCATGCATGCGGCCGACGCCGCGGGTACCTACATCCCGCACTTCTGTTATCACAAGAAGCTCAGCATCGCGGCCAATTGCCGGATGTGCCTGGTCGAGGTCGAGAAGGCGCCCAAGCCGATGCCGGCCTGCGCCACGCCGGTGACCAACGGCATGATCGTGCGCACGAAGAGCGACAAAGCGATCAAGGCGCAGCAGTCGGTGATGGAGTTTTTGCTCATCAACCATCCGCTCGACTGCCCCATCTGCGACCAGGGCGGTGAATGCCAGTTGCAAGACCTGGCGGTCGGCTACGGTGCGTCGGCGTCGCGCTATACCGAAGAAAAACGCGTCGTCTTCCACAAGGACGTCGGCCCGCTCATCAGCATGCAAGAGATGAGCCGCTGCATCCACTGCACCCGCTGCGTGCGCTTCGGGCAAGAGGTCGCCGGCGTGATGGAGCTCGGCATGATCCACCGCGGCGAACACAGCGAGATCACGGTCATCGCCGGCACCACGATCGACTCCGAGCTGTCGGGCAACATGATCGACATCTGCCCGGTTGGCGCGCTCACGAGCAAACCATTCCGCTACAGCGCCCGCACCTGGGAGCTGTCGCGCCGCAAGAGCATCAGCCCGCACGACAGCACCGGCGCTAACCTGGTCGTGCAGGTCAAGGCGAACAAGGTGCTGCGTGTCGTGCCGCTGGAAAACGACGCCGTCAACGAATGCTGGATCGCCGACCGCGACCGTTTCAGCTACGAAGCGCTGAACAGCGAGCAACGCCTGACGACGCCGATGTTGAAGCAGGGTGGGCAGTGGCGCGCGGTCGACTGGACGACGGCGCTCGAATATGTCGCCAACGGCCTCAAGCAGATCAGCGCCGATCACGGACCGGGGCGAATAGGCGCACTCGGTTCGCCGCACAGCACGGTTGAAGAACTGCACCTGCTGAGCAAGCTGGTGCGTGGCCTGGGCAGCCAGAATATCGACCACCGGCTGCGGCATGCCGACTTCCGCAGGGATGAGTCGGCGCAAGGTTCAGTGAATGGGTCAGCGAATGGGTCAGTGAATGGGTCAGCGCGTTGGCTGGGCACACCGATCGCCGCACTGTCCAACCTGCAGCGGGTGCTGGTCATCGGCTCGTTCCTGCGCAAGGACCATCCGCTGTTTGCGACGCGGTTGCGCCATGCCGCCAAGCGTGGCGCCAAGGTCATCAGCCTGCATGCCGTGCACGACGATTGGCTGATGCCGATCGCGCAGCGCCTGACCGTGCGCCCAAGCGCATGGGTGCAGTCGCTGGCCGATATCGCTGCGGCAGTCGCAGCGGCCGGCGGGGCCGCCTGCCCCGTTAGCGGCACGGCGACGGAAGCCGCGCAACTGGTCGCTGCCGCGTTGCTCAGCGGCGAGCGCAAGGCGATCTTTCTGGGCAATGCCGCCGCGCAACATCCACAAGCTGCCGAGCTGCTTGCGCTTGCCAACTGGATCGGCACGCAGACCGGCGCGACCGTGGGCTATTTCAGCGAAGCCGCCAACAGCGTCGGTGCGCAACTCGTCAACGCGCTGCCGGGCAGCGGCGGGCTCGATGCGGCGCAGATGATGGGGCAGCCGCAGACGCAATCGCTCAAAGCGCTGCTGCTGTTGAATGTCGACCCGGTGCTCGATATCGCCGATGGCGCCGCGGCCGATGCTGCGATGCAGGCGGCGGCGATGGTGGTGGCCTTCAGCTCGTTCAAGGACGCCGCGGTCGACGGCGCCGATGTGCTGTTGCCGATCGCGCCTTTCAGCGAAACCGCGGGCAGCTTCGTCAATGCCGAGGGCCGTGTGCAGAGCTTCCACGGTGTTGTCAAACCGCTCGGCGAGACGCGCCCGGCGTGGAAGGTGCTGCGTGTGCTCGGCAACCTGCTCGGCCTGCCAGGATTTGAGTTCGAGACCGCAGAAGCGGTTCGCGCCGAAGCACTCGGTGACGAGACCAAGCTCGCCGAGCGGCTGTCAAACGCCACCTCGATGCCGGCGTCGTCAAGGATGACCAGCGTCGCCGCTGCGGGCATCGAACCGCACATCGAACGGATTGCCGATGTGCCGATCTACGCCACCGATGCGCTCGTGCGCCGCGCGACATCGCTGCAGCTCAGCGCCGATGCCCGAGCGCCGGTGGCCAGCCTGCCGGCCGCGCTGTGGGCCGCCCTCGGCCTGCGTGACGGCGACTCCGTGCGCGTCACACAGGCTAGCGAAGGCGGCGCCTCGGTACAACTGCCAGCCCGGCTCGACGCGACCCTGGCCGACAACACCGTTCGCGTGCCGGCCGGCCACATCGACACGTCCACACTCGGCGCGATGTTCGGCAGGCTCACCGTCACGCGCATCGCGGTGGTCGAACGGGCCTTTGCATGATCGCGCTGATCGACCAGTTCAACGCGGCCGGCGCGGCACTGTTCGGCACCACGTTGTGGCTCGTGATCTGGAGCCTGATCAAGATTGTCGTCGTGCTGCTGCCGCTGCTCGGCTGTGTGGCCTACCTCACGCTGTGGGAGCGCAAGGCGATCGGCTGGAGCCAGATCCGCCCGGGCCCGAATCGCGTCGGCCCCTGGGGCCTGCTGACGCCGATTGCCGACGCGGTGAAGCTGATCTTCAAAGAGATCATCCGCCCGACCGCGGCCAACAAGGGCCTGTTTTTCTTGGGGCCGGTGCTGACCATCATGCCGGCGCTGGCGGCCTGGGCCGTGATCCCGTTCGGCCCCGAGATCGCGCTTGCCAACATCAACGCCGGCCTGCTGTTCTTGATGGCCATCACCTCGATGGAGGTCTACGGCGTCATCATCGCCGGCTGGGCCTCGAACTCGAAGTACGCGTTCCTCGGCGCGCTGCGCGCCTCGGCGCAGATGGTCAGCTACGAAATCGCGATGGGCTTCGCGCTCGTCGTCGTGTTGATGGTGTCGGCGAGCATGAATATCACCGACATCGTGATGGTCCAGAACAAGGGCATCTTTGCC
>JANOKR010000183.1:0-5760 GCA_031419315.1 Betaproteobacteria bacterium | reverse complement strand
CCGCGCGTGCGGTCGCGGCATCGCGGATGCCGAAGCCGACCCCCACCGGCACCTGGACATGGGCGCGGATGCGCGGCACCACCGCGGCCACCGCGGCGGTATCGAGATGGCCGGCACCGGTGACACCCTTGAGCGAGACGTAGTAGACATAACCGCTGGCGATGCGGCCGACGGCCTGCATGCGCGCTTCGGTCGAGGTCGGTGCGAGCAAGAAGATCAGGTCCAGGCCGCGCGACTTCATCGCTGCGGCAAAGGCTTCGCACTCTTCGGGCGGGTAGTCGACGACGAGCACGCCGTCAACACCCGCGGCCGCAGCGGCGTCGACAAAAGCATCGCGGCCGGCGCGCTGGTCAAAGCGTTCGATCGGGTTGGCGTAGCCCATCAACACCACCGGCGTATGGGCGTTGGTGGTGCGGAATTCACGCACCCAGCCGAGTACTTGGCTGAGCCCGACACCACGCGCCAACGCACGTTCGCTGGCCTTCTGGATCACCGGGCCATCGGCCATCGGGTCGGAAAACGGCACCCCGAGTTCGATGATGTCGGCGCCACCTTCGGCGAGTGCGTGCATCACCGCGACGGTGACCTCAAGGCCCGGGTCGCCTGCCGTCACGTAGGGGATCAGCGCCGTGCGCCCGGCTGCTTTCAGCGCTGCGAGGGTAGCTTCGATGCGGCTCATAACGCAGCGCCTTTGACACTCTGGCCGCGGCAGGATGGGCGGCAGTAGAAGTCCGCGCCCGACAGGTCGGCAACGGTGCCGATATCCTTGTCGCCACGGCCGGACAAGTTGACGAGCAGATGTTGGTCGGCCGGCAAAGTCGCCGCGAGTTTCATCGCGTAGGCCACCGCGTGGCTCGACTCGAGCGCTGGGATGATGCCTTCGGTGCGACACAAGCGATGAAAGGCCTCGAGCGCCTCGACATCGGTGATGCCGACATATTCGGCGCGGCCAATGTCCTTGAGGTACGCATGTTCGGGGCCGACGCCGGGATAGTCCAGACCGGCCGAGATCGAATGGGTTTCAGTGATCTGGCCGTTGTCGTCCTGCAGCAGATAGGTGCGGTTGCCATGCAGCACGCCCGGCGTGCCGGCGATCAGCGAGGCCGCGTGTTTGCCCGAGTCCAGGCCCTCACCCGCCGCTTCGACACCGATCAGGCGCGTGCCGGCGTGCGCGATGTACGGGTGGAACAGGCCCATCGCATTGCTGCCGCCGCCCACACAGGCAATCACCGCGTCGGGCTGGCGGCCGATCAGCTCGGGCATCTGGACCAGGCTCTCCTGGCCGATCACGCTCTGGAAGTCGCGCACCATTTCGGGATAAGGATGCGGGCCGGCCACCGTGCCGATGATGTAGAACGTTTGCTCGACATTCGTGACCCAGTCGCGCAGCGCTTCGTTGAGCGCGTCCTTCAAGGTCCGGCTGCCTGAATCGACCGGCACCACCTTGGCGCCGAGCAGGTGCATGCGGTAGACATTCGGCGACTGGCGCTTGATGTCCTCGCTGCCCATGTAGACGACACACTCGATGCCGTAGCGCGCGCAGATCGTCGCCGTGGCCACGCCATGCTGGCCGGCGCCGGTCTCGGCGATGACGCGGCGCTTGCCCATCCGCCGCGCGAGCAGGGCCTGCCCGATGGTGTTGTTGATCTTGTGCGCGCCGGTGTGGTTAAGGTCTTCGCGCTTGAAGTAAATCTGCGCGCCACCAACCTCGCGGCTCAATCGCACCGCGTGGTAGATCGGGCTCGGCCGGCCGACAAAGTGTTTGAGCTCGTGGCGGAATTCGGCCACGAACTCGGCGTCGTTGCGGTAGCGCGTGTAGGCGTCGCGCAGTTCGTCGATCGCGTGGACCAGCGTCTCGGCGACAAAGCTGCCGCCGTAGGGCCCGAAATGCCCGCTGGCATCGGGTTGTTGGTAGTTCAGCATGGGGTTCTCTTCAAGGCTTTGGTGCCGCGGCGAGTTGCGCATCCGCATCCCTCACCGCCTGGCAGAACCGGCGCATCAGCGCGGCATCCTTGATGCCTTTGGTCGCGCTTTCGACGCCGGAGCTCACATCAACGGCCGCAGGCCGGACGCGATGCACCCCATCGATCACGTTTGCAGGATTCAACCCACCAGACAAAACGACGGGAAGTTGAACGCCGAGAGGAACGACAGACCAATCAAACACCTTGCCACCACCGCCATAACCGTCGACGGGAGCGTCGAGCAGCAGGCCTTGGGCGTCGTTGAAACGCGTCGCGAAGTCTAGCAAATCGACCCCGGCCGCTGCCGCCACCGCACGCAGGTAGGGCCGGCCAGTGGCGCGGCACTGCGCCGGCGTTTCGTCGCCGTGAAACTGCAGCAGCGCGTTGGGCACCGCTTGCACTGCACGCGCGATCTCGTCGGCACTGGCGTTGACAAACAGCAGCACCGGCGTCACAAAAGGCGACAGGCGGCGAGCGAGCTCGGCGGCGCGCTGCGCACTGACTGCGCGCGGGCTCGCGGCGTACATCACGAAGCCCACCGCATCGGCGCCGGCGGCCACCGCGGCGTCGACATCGGCCTCGCGTGTCAAGCCACAGATCTTGATCCGGGTGCGCGCGATCACGAGGCACCGATCACGGCACTCACCACAGCAATCACCGCGGCACCCAGCTTGGTACCGATCGTGGCGTCAGGGCAGCCAGTCCATCGCGGGTGTTGATTCGGGGATTGCATGCCGCGCATCGTAGTACGGGCCAGCGAAGTACAGGCCGTCAGGCGCGAAGGTCGGCGCCGCAGACGCGCGGTTGCGCCCGGCGAGCACCTGCGCAATCCACCCGGGCTCGCGGCTGCCGTTGCCGACCGCAACCAGGCAGCCCATCAGGTTGCGCACCATGTGGTGCAAAAAAGCACTCGCGTCGAAATCGAAGCGCCAGTAGGCGCCGCGGCGCGTGATCGTGATCGAGCGCATCGTCTTCACTGGCGACCGCGCCTGGCAGTCGGCGGTGCGGAAGGCGCTGAAATCATGCTCGCCAATCAGCGCTTCGGCGGCGGCGCGCATGGTCTCACCATCAAGCGCCCGAAAGACCCAGCCGCAGCGTGCATGTTCGATCGCCGGGCGCACCGCGGACTCGAGCAGCAGGTAGCGATAGCGGCGGCCGCGGGCGCTGTTGCGGGCGTGGAAGTCGTCGGCCACCGGCTGACACCACTGGACTGCGATGTCGGCATCGAGATAGCGGTTGCTGCCGCGCACCCAGGAGAAACGGTCTCGGTCAACCGGCGCATCAAAATGAATCACCTGGTTCAGCGCGTGCACACCGGCATCGGTGCGGCCGGCACAAACGGTGCTGACCGACACCGCGGCAAAAGCCGACAGCGCAGCCTCGACGCGGTCTTGCACCGTTTGGCCATCGGGTTGCGACTGCCAGCCGTGATACCGCTCGCCGCTGTAGGCGATGCCGAGCGCGAGGCGGCGGCCGGAGCGCGCGGGATCAACCGGCGCGCCGGCCAGCGCGCCCGCCTCACCCGACATCAGTGCCCATCAACCGAGATTGGCCAGCAGGGTCTGGGCCTTGGCCTTGAGCGCACCGTCGGCCTGCGCGATGACCTCTTCGAGCAGGTCGCGCGCGCCTTCAAGGTCACCGATCTGGCGGAACTCATCGGCCAGCTCCAGCTTGCGCGCCAGCGGGTCGGCATCGTCGTCTTCGAAGACCGACGGCTGATCGGGCAGGTCGAAATCGACATAGGTCGCGTCACCCGCCGGCATTGCCGGCGCGGCCGGTCGTTGCAGCGCAATCGTCTTGTCATGCTGGCCGTCGATGACCGTGGTCTGGTTGCCGTCCAGCGTCAGATCCATCAAGTCGAAGTCGACCGATCCGACAGATGCCGGCGCCTCCGGCGGCGGCGCTGCCGACAGCGCAAACGGCATCGCCAGCGTCGTCGTCTGCTCGTGTGGGGGCGCGGCCGGAGCGGGCCGCGGCGGCGGCGCGCCATACGGCATCGTGGCCGAAGTCGCCAGCGGCCGGGTCGCCTCCATCGGCGACATCGCGGGCGGCCGCGTCTGCGGATTGTCCAGGTCGAGGTCGAGTGCAAGGTCGAGGTCGGTCTGCGGCAAGGTGTCCAGCGGCGCCGGCACCGAGTCCGGCGGGCTGGCCTGCAGCACCGAGTGCGGCAGCGTCGACGCGCCGAGCGGCTCGACGATGCGGTCGCCGTCACGGACCACCGATTCGGGTTCGCCACCGGGTTGGTAGAGCGGATTTTCCGGGTCGATCGAGCGGCCAAGCTCCTGCGCCTTGTCCCAGTCGTCGCCTTCGCCGCGGGTCAACGCAAACATCTGCGTGGCCAGCATCTCGTAGCCCTTGGTGTCCCGCCGTTTGGCGTAGACCTCAAGCAGCTTGGCACGCACCGCCATGCGGTCGGGGCTGGAGCGTAGCGCCTCCTTGAGGATTTCCTCGGCCTGCAAGTCGCGGCCGTAGGCCAGGTAGACGTCCGCCTCGGCCACCGGGTCGACGTCGCCGATCGCGTCGAGCTGGCTCAGCGAATAACTCATCGACGAGCCCGCGCCCTGGTTCGTCGACGCCGCACCTTCGCGGGTGTCGACGCGCTGGCCACCACTGGCGCCGAAGAACGAATCCGGCTGCAAGCGGCTTTCGAGGAACGAGGTTTCGGTGCCCGATTTAGCACGCGCGCCGCGCAGGCGATAGACGCCGATGCCGGCCAGCAGCAGCACCAGCACGCCGGCGGCCGGCAGCACAAATTCATTCTCGAGGATCGAGTCCAACAAGCCCGGCTCGTCGGCTTGCGCCGGGGCGGCGGCAGCAGATTTGGATGCCGCAGGCAGCGCCGGGTTCGGCGCGGCAGCGGTGACTGTTGGCGCGGCCGGCATCGACGGCGCCGAGGCGACCACGGCAGGCATGGGCGCCGGCGCAGGCACTGCCGGCGCGGCGGCGGGTGCCGGTGCAGGCTTGGCGGGCGGGGTCGCAGTCGGCTGCGCGGCGGCGACCGGCGCGGGTGCGGCCGGTGCAGCGGCAGGCATCGCCGCGGTGGCCGGGCCGGCCGGCTTGGCCGGCGCGCCGGTTGTTGCGGCCGTGGACCCTTGCAGCTTCTTCAATTCTTCGACATTGCGCGACAGCTCGGCCACACGCGCGGCGGCTTCCTTGGCCGCGGTTTCTTTCGAGACCTTGGCCTCGGGCGCGGTCGACTTCATCGCGCCCTGCGACAGCTTGAGCTTGTCGGCGGTGGCCGCGGCGGCCTGCTTGCGGTCTTCAACCGCGGCTTGCACCTTGCCACCCGACTGGCGCGCTGGCGCTTCGGCAGCGGCGTTGGGTGCGCCTGCGGCCAGGCGTTGGCGGTAGGCGCCGAAGTCGGCGCTCTGGGCCTGGATGAAGTCACGCGCCTCGGTGGCGGTGACCTTGCGGGCATCGTCGGCCGAGGGCAGCGACAGCACGCTGCCCGACTTCAACCGGTTCATGTTCTCGCCAGCAAATGCCTGCGGGTTGCCGCGAAACAGCGACACCAGCAACTGGTCGAGCGAGACGCCGCCGGGCTGGTTGCGCGCGGCAATGCCGCTGAGCGTATCGCCGCTGCGAACCTTGTAGTCCGAAGCCTGCGCGGGCTTGGCCGCTGCCGCAGGTGCCGACGGTGCAGTTGGTGTTGCGGCACCGGACGGGGCCGCCGCCGGCTGGCGCGGTTCGCGTGCCGATGCTGGCGCGCGGGGTGCGGGCGGCGCTGCGGCCGTCGCTGGCGCCGGTGCTGGCTCGGCCGACGGCGCGGCCGGAGGGGCCAACGCGCCGACTGGCG